>USMO01000039.1 GCA_900555785.1 uncultured Eubacteriales bacterium
GCGGCGCTGCTCTGCTGAGTGCAACGATTTTGCGCATTTGCCGGGGTCACGGGGGCAAAAAAGCAAATTTGTGAAAGCAAAAAACAAAAATATTGCCTTGACAAGCCCTTTGAAACATTGTATAATGGTGGTATCAGAAAAACAGCAAAAGGAGAATGCATATGTTATCTGTTCGTTTTGCCGGACTGCCTGCCGGAACCGAAGGACCTGTTGCGGAATACTGCCGGGATCTCGGTCTTACCGTATCGGAGACCGCTCCGGTGACCGTCACCTGCAACGCAGGGGACTGCCTTGCCCTGGAGGGAACGCCCGCTGCGGTTCGGGTGACCTACCGGAAGAAGAACGAGCTTTTCCGCGCACTCAGCTTTCTGCCGACCTTCCTCTCTGACGGCAAGCCCGTGAAGGAGACCTCGCGCTATCGGCTGCTGTCCTACATGGGCGACTGCTCCCGGAACGCGGTCTACAACATTCCGTTTGCAAAGCAGCTGATCCGGAACCTTGCCGGAATGGGCTACGATTCCGTCATGCTTTACACCGAGGACACCTACGAGATTCCCGGCTACCCGTATTTCGGCTACATGCGCGGCAGATTCACGGCTGAGGAGCTGCGCGAACTGGATGACTATGCCGATTCCTTCGGTCTGGAATTGATTCCCTGCATTCAGGCGCTGGCGCATCTGACCACAACGCTGCACTGGCCCGATTTTGCCGGGTATACCGACACCGAGGACATCCTGATGGTCGGCGACGAGCGGACCTATCGGTTCATCGAGGCGGCTCTGCGCCAGTGCGCCTCCTGCTTCCGTTCCCGCCGCATCAATCTGGGCATGGACGAAGCGCACATGCTGGGGCGCGGCGAATACCTCTCGCGCAACGGTTACCGCAAGCCATCGGACATCATGCTGGAGCATCTGGACCGCGTGGTAGAGCTCTGCCGCAAGGTCGGGTTCCGTCCGATGATCTGGAGCGACATGTTCTTCCGCATGGCATTCAACGGGCAGTACCGCGTCAAGTCGGGGGAGATTCCGCAGGACGTGGTCGACCGTGTGCCGGAGGGGCTGGAGCTGGTCTATTGGGACTACTACACGATGGATCACGAGCGCTGCGACTACATGCTGAAGTGTCACCGCAAGTTCCGCAACCCGATTCTGTTTGCGGGCGGTGCGTGGAAGTGGTACGGTTTCGGCGCGCACAATGCCTTCTCGCTCAAGTCTTCGGAGATTCAGCTGGACACCTGCGAGGAGTACGGTGTGGATGAGATTCTGGTAACCGGCTGGGGCGACAACGGCGGCGAGGCTTCTCAGGTGTCGGCGATGGCGTCGATTCTGTATTTTGCGGAGCGCCGCTATCACGGCAAGGTTGACGATGCCTGGCTGGACCGGCGCGCGCGCCAATGTTTCGGGACTTCTCTCGAGGACCTGTTGGCGTTCGATCTGCCGGATGCGCTGCCGGAATGCTCGGTTGCGAAGGTTGACCACCCGCTGGCACCTGCAAAGGACCTGCTGTTCAACGACCCGCTGGAGCGGCTGTGCGACCGGCACATGATCCGTGCGAATGTCAGCGCAGAGTATCGCGCAAGAGCGGCGCGTCTGCTGTCGATTGCGGAGAATCCGCAGTTTGGCTATGCGTTCGAGTCGCTGGGGCGGCTTTGCTCGGTTCTGGAGCTGAAGGCAACGCTGGGCTGGTCGCTGTATGATGCGTATCGGACGGGGGACCGTGCGTCGCTACAGCAGCTTGCCGAGGAGACGATTCCGGAGATTCTTTCTCGTCTGGACGCTTTCCTGGTTGCGTTCCGCAAGCAATGGTATCACGAAAATAAGACTTTCGGGTTCTCAACGCAGGAAATCCGCATTGGCGGCTTGAAGGAGCGCCTGCTCTCGACCGTCGCGCGGGTGGAAGCGTATCTTGCCGGTGAGATCGACTGCATTGAAGAGCTCGCATGCGAGCCGCTGCCTTACGCCCCCAACCACGACGGAGAATACATCGGTCACATCGGCTGGCACCGCACCGTGACCCCCGGCGTGCTGTAAGGGAGGGAGAAGACCTCGGGGCTCTGCCCCGAGGTCTTCCCTGCCTAAAACCGAAAATCTCTACAATGCTTTGTACGCAATGTTAATAGAACGTAAAAAACGTAAATGTTTCTCTCCGGTTTTCAATAATCACTTGACATTTATATAGGAACGTAGTATAATATAGGATGCAAAATGAAAATCGGGGAGGATTTTTATCATGGCACGGAAGCAAAAATTTGAAGGCGGTACCAAAAACAGAATTATCGAGGTCGGCGGGAAGATGTTCCTGGAGAATGGATTTGACGGAACGGGCATTCGCGCGGTCATGGACCGTGTGGGCGCAGATGTCGGCGTGTTCTACTACTATTTCAACACGAAGGATGACCTGTTCAACGATGTTCTGGACCGCATCATGGAGCCGTATAAGCCCAACTTTGAGCGACTGGTTGAAGAAGCGAAGGCAGAGCCGGTCAGGGGGCTGTTCGGTCTGTTTGACTATCTGCAGGAGGCGGCAATCGATTTCCGCGCCAAGTACGGCGAAAACCTTCACCGTTCGGTCCGGTGGTCCATCCGCGATCACGCACTGGAGACCGTTGAGCCTTACACCGAAGAGATCGTTTCTATGATCGTGGAGAATGGCGCAAAGCCGGTGATGGACATCCACACTTCCGCAATTTACCTGGCGCACGCCATCGGCAGCTGCATTCTGAGCGAGGACAGCGCATGGGTTGCAGTTGCAAAGCCGCAGTTGATGAAATCGGTCGAGGTCCTGATGGGGCTGAACGCCTGAGCAGCGCATACCGGAAAGGGAAGAGGCAAAACGCCTCTTCCTTTTTTTGCTCTGTTTTGCTGAAAAAATCCGGAAATATTCATTTTTCGTAAAATGGAATGATTGAATATCCATATCCAAAATAAAGAATATTTTATGAAAATTATCCCGCATGGGATGGATAAAACAGGAAAATAATGACGAATGGATTGGAATTTGACGAATATTAAACACATAAATATTCGTTGTTAAAAGATTTTTTGCACGTATAAAGAATTTTTATACAGATACAGAAACGAATATACACGGCTGGCGCCTGCAGAGTACACATTTGAACGATATTCATGGTCATATTAACTAAAAAGCAGTATTCATCGTTTATATTTGCCATATTCTGCATCTGATATAATGATTGTATGAACTAAAAATTTTACTTCTTGGAGGTAACCATGAACACAGCACCAACCTTTCATCCTTTGCCCATCGTCTTGACTCAGGAAACCGTCAGCTTCGGCGGTATGGTCCTGGACTATCGCTTGGTTGCGTATCAGTCGCAGACCGAGCGCTTCCGGATTCGTGTGACATCCGGTAAAGAAACGGTAGAGTCGACGGTGGGGTCTGACATCGAAGCGGCACTTCGGGCATATCGCGCGATTCTCGGTGGCAGGGTAACACCCTGCGGCCTGGAGGACGTGATGTACGACCTCCGGTGCGTCTGATACGGCTTGACCGACGAGCGTTCCCGCATCGGAATCTACAGCTTCCGGCGCAGCGGAACGGTTTGACGGTCAGCGATGCAGAAAACTGAACATGACCCGCAAGCGGTGTGGAATTGTTATTCCGCACCGCACTTTTTTGTGCTTTTCTTCTTGCAAATTGGCAGATTGTGTGGTATAATGAGCAGGAAGATTTTCTCACGGCAGAAAGGAAACAGATCATGAAACTGCAGGCAGAACAGCTCCGCGCGATCGCACAGGGGATCGACCGCATCACCGAGGAGGCGAACGGCTTTCGTTTTCACCGCTTTACCGCAGAACAGGAGGCGCTTTACCGGGAATCTTCCCCGAACGATTTTTACGTCAAGGCGGGCGCAACGTCCGGGGTCAATCTTGCATTCCGGACCGACAGCCGCATGCTGACGGTTGCGGTCAGCAATTCGCGAGGGTCCTCCCGCCCGTTTGGGTTTGTCGACCTGGAGGTAGACGGCGAGTTTCGCGCGCACATTGGCTCTGCCGAGAACGGGATCGGGCTGTTTGGCGGCAGCGTTGATCTGGGCGAGGGGATGAAGACGGTCCGGCTGTACTTTCCGCAGCTGGTGGCATCAGAGCTGCGCGAGCTGTCACTGGACGACGGTGCAGTGGTTGAGCCGACGGCTGCCTCCCGTAGGATGCTGATCTTCGGGGATTCCATCACACAGGGCTACGATGCAAAGTACCCGTCCCATTGCTACGCCATGCGCTTGGCACGCCTTTTGGACGCGGACGCGCGGAACAAGGGAATCGGCGGCGAAAAATTCTTCCCGGAACTGGCGAGTGCGCGCGACCCCGGGGCAGACCCGGAACTGATTACGGTTGCCTATGGGACGAACGACTGGTCCTCTCGCGAGCCGGACCGTCTGGAGGCGCAGCTGCGCGCGTTCTATTGCAATCTGTCCGCAGCCTACCCGACCTCGAAAATTTTTGCGCTCTCTCCGATCTGGCGCGGGAACTGGCGTCAGCCCAAGCCGTTTGCCCGGCCTTTTTCCTGGGTGGCGGACCTGATTGCGCAGGTGGCGAACGGGCTGCCGAATGTGGTCCATGTTCCCGGCATTGACTTGGTCCCGCACGACCCCACCTGCTTCTCGCCTGATGTCCTGCACCCCAATGACATCGGTTTCGCGACCTACGCCGAGCGCCTTTACACGGCGATTAAGGGGTGAAAGACCTCGGGGCACCGCCACGAATCCTGCTCAGGTGGCTTCTTTCGGAGAAGCCACCTATCTTTCTGCGAGAGGCACCAACAAGTAGGACGCAGAGCCTGTAAACCGATCTTTGTAAAAACGCAACTCGTTTTTATCCGGATGTCCGGTCAATAGCTCCTTACAAATTTATTGATTGGAGGGCGTAGCAGAGTAACACAACATTTTTGTTTCAGACTTTTTCCCTTTTTCCTCTTGCAAAAGAGGGGGAAATGGTGTATAATAAAAGGTGATATTTTTTGTGGGAGGTGCCTATGAGGATTCGCAGACTTTATCCCGGCTCATTCGGGGCAAACTGCTGGCTGCTGATTGCGCGGGACGGGCAGGCGGCGGTCGTTGACCCAAGCCCGGATGCCGAAACGGTTCTGCACGCGCTCCGGGAGGAGAACGCCTGCGCTTCCGGGATTTTGCTGACGCACGGGCACTTTGACCACATCCTCTCGCTCGATACCCTGCGCGATTCGGCGAGCATTCCGGCGTTGATTCATGGGGAAGACCTCGACCTGCCGGGGGACGCGCGGAAGAACGCGTTTGAAGCCTTTTTCCGACAGCGGCGCACCTGGCGAACGCCGGACGGCACCTTTGCGGACGGCGAGCGGCTGCAGATTGGGGATGAGACGGTTACCGTCCTTCATACCCCCGGACATACGCCCGGCAGCTGCTGCTTTTTGGTCAACGACGGGCAGGATATTCTGACCGGGGACACCCTGTTTGACGGGTCCTACGGACGGTATGACCTTTGGGGCGGGGACGCGGCAGCCCTGCGGCGGTCGCTGGAACGGCTTGCAAAGCTGGACCCGGATGCCTGCATTCATCCCGGTCACGGTGGAGATGCAACCCTTGGCGGCGCGCTGCGCCGGCTTGGAATGACAGAATGATAGATAAAGATAAAGGATGACAGACAAATGGATTTTGAAAAACTTGCCAATCTCCTGTTCCCGGCGGTGACCGAAACGCCTGCGGATATGGAAGCCAAATACCCGGCGCGCAATTTGCCCGAGGGCGCGAAGGTGACCCGTTTTGCCCCGAGCCCGACAGGCTTTGTCCACTTCGGCGGGCTGTTTCCGTCTACCATCGGCGAGCGCCTGGCCCACCAGTCGGGCGGCGTGTTCTATCTGCGCATTGAGGATACCGATGCCAAGCGCGAGGTCCCCGGCGCGGCAGAGGGGCTGATTCGCACGCTGGCACACTACGGCATCCACTTTGACGAGGGCGCGATCCTGGGCGAGGACGGAAAAATCTGCGACCGCGGGGCATACGGTCCCTACAAGCAGAGCGCGCGCGGACCGATTTACCACGTGTTTGCAAAGGACCTGGTCCGGCGTGGGTTGGCGTATCCGGTCTTTACCACCAAAGAGGAGCTGGAAGCCCTGAACGCGGTGGACAAAAAAGCGGAGATCAAGGCGCGCGACTGGGAGAACGAGAGCGAAGACCGCGCAGCCGAACAGGCAAAGCAGCGGCAGTTCACGCTGGAAGAGGTGGAGGCACACCTCGCGGCGGGGGACCCGTTTGTGTTGCGCCTGCTGGCAGACGGCAACCCCGAGAAGAAGATTCCGTTTACCGATCTGATCAAGGGCAAGCTGGAGATTCCGGAAAACGACGAGGATTTCGTGCTGCTCAAGAGCGACGGCATTCCGACCTACCACTTTGCGCATGCGGTGGACGACCATCTGATGGGGACCACGCATGTCATTCGCGGCGAGGAGTGGCTGCCGAGCCTTGCCAAGCACCTGATGCTGTTCCGCTACCTTGGGTTCCGGCTGCCGAAGTACCTGCACATCGCGCAGATTATGCGGCTGGACGAAAACGGCAACAAAAAGAAGCTGTCCAAGCGCGACATGGGCGCGAATATGGATGACTACAGCCGCATGGGCTATGCGCCCGCCTGCGTTTGCGAGTATATCATGACGCTGCTCAACTCCAACTACGAGGAGTGGCACGCGCAGAACCCGGACAAGCCCTATACCGAGTTCCCGTTCAATATCAAAAAGATGAGCAGTTCTGGCTGCCTGTTCGATTTCAACAAGCTGAACGACGTCAGCAAGAATGTAATCTCGCGGATGAGCGCAGAGGAGGTCTACGAAGAGGCAACCGCATGGGCGCAGGCATATGACCCCGAGTTCGGCGCGCTGCTTGCCGCTGACCCGGACTACGCAAAGGCGATTTTTGCCATCGGGCGCGGCGGAAAGAAGCCGCGCAAGGATTTTGCAACCTGGGCTGATGTCAAGGGCTATCTGGATTTCTTCTATGACAGTCTGTTTGCCGTCAAGGATGCATATGCGGAGAATTTCGCGGTGTCCGACATCCGCGCGGCGCTGGAAGGATTTCTTGCGGGGTATGACCCGGCAGACGATATGACCGTCTGGTTTGACAAGATCAAAGCCGTTGCGGAATCCATCGGATATGCGTCCGATATGAAAGTCTACAAGGCGAACCCCGAGGCATATCGCGGCAGCGTTGCGGACGTGAGCATGTTTTTGCGGGTTGCCGTGACCGGGCGGCTCAATTCCCCGGATATGTACGCCGTGATGCAGGTCATGGGCGCAGACCGCGTCCGGGCGCGCGTGCGCGGAATGCTCGAAAACCTGAAATGAGGTGCCGATATGGAAGAGATGGAAAAGAACTTCATACACGATTTTATTGACGAGGATCTTGCAAACAACCCCGGCATGAAGGTGCATACCCGGTTCCCACCCGAGCCAAACGGATATTTGCACATCGGGCATTGCAAGGCGCTTTGCGTTGATTTCGGTACCGCGCGCAAGTATGGCGGTGTCTGCAATCTGCGCATGGATGATACCAACCCGAGCAAGGAGGACACCGAATACGTCGATGCCATCCAAGAGGATATTCATTGGCTGGGCTTCGATTGGGGCGACCGGTTCTTCTACGGTTCGGATTACTTCGACAAGGATTACGAACTGGCGGTCGGGCTGATCAAAAAGGGCTTGGCGTATGTCTGTGAGCTGTCTGCCGAGGAGTTCCGCGACCCGAAATACAGCGGGGACCTGACGCACCCGGCGGTCTCCCCGTGGCGTGACCGTCCGATTGCCGAGAGCCTGGACCTGTTTGAGCGGATGAAGAACGGCGAGTTTCCGGAGGGCAAATACACCCTGCGCGCCAAGATCGACCTGGCATCGGGCAACTTCTGCATGCGCGACCCGGTTATTTACCGCATTAAATACGCCGGGCATCACCGGCAGGGGAACAAATGGTGCATCTACCCGATGTACGACTTTGCGCACCCGATTCAGGACGCGTTGGAGGGGATTACGCATTCGCTCTGCTCGCTGGAGTTCGAGATTCACCGCCCGCTCTACAACTGGGTGCGGGACAATGTGGATATTCCCGGCAACCCGGCAGGGTTCCCGCGCCAGATCGAGTTCGCGCGGCTGAACATCACCTATACCGTGCTTTCCAAGCGCTTTTTGCGGAACCTGGTGGAGACCGGCGTTGTGGACGGCTGGGATGACCCGCGGATGCCCACGCTTTGCGGCATGCGCCGCCGGGGCTACACGCCGGGGTCGATTCTGGATTTCATCAACCGCACCGGCGTTTCAAAGGCTGGGTCGCTGGTCGACATCCGGCAGCTGGAGGCATGCCTGCGGGATGAACTGAACCGCACCGCGCCCCGCCGCATTGCAATCGAGCATCCGGTCAAGGTGGTCATCACCAACTATCCGGAGGACAAGACCGAATATTTCGACCTGCCAAACAACCCGCAGGACGAGACTGCCGGCACGCGCAAGGTACCTTTTACGCGGGAGCTGTATATCGATGCCGCAGACTTTGCCGAGGTCCCGCCGCCCAAGTTCTTCCGCATGAAGGAAGGTGGCGAGGTGCGCCTGATGGGGGCTTATATCGTGAAGTGCAACGAGATTGTCAGGAACGCGGACGGCTCGATTGCCGAACTGCACTGCACGGCAGACCTGGAGACCGGCAACGGCAACCCCGCCGACGGCAGAAAGGTCAAGGGCACCATTCATTGGCTGTCGGTCCCGCATGCGGTGGACCTGACGCTGCATCTTTACAACAACCTGATTACGCTGGAGAACCCGTCCGACAAGCCGGATGACAAGGAATATTCCGACTTTATCAACCCCGAATCGCTGATTGTGGAAACCGGCGCGAAGGGAGAGCCTGCGCTGGCTGACGCAAAGCCGGGCGACAAGTTCCAGTTTGTCCGGTTCGGTTATTTCTGCCTGGACACCAAGAACCCGGGCACCTTCAACCGCGCGGTTGGTCTGAAGGACAGCTTTCCGAAGGCTTAACGGATGTTTCGCTGGCTGAAGGCGAAAATCGTGGCATTCTTCCGCTGGCTCTGGGGAGAATGCCGCGACTGGCGAACGGTGGCGCTGCTGATCGCCGTCTGCGCAGTCGTCTATGCGCCGGTCTGGGTCGGGTACCTGTTGCACCTGATTTTCGGCTGGCATTGGGCAGGCGTTATGGCAACTGCCGTGTTGGTCTTCTGGGCGGGACCGATTACGCCCTTCTTCCCAATCTGCATCGGGCTTACTCTGTCGATCAAAAAATGGTGGGAAACCCGCAAGGCGAAAAAAGCGGATGGGACCGGTAACGATAAAAAGGATAAAACCTGAGACGCGCGGAGCGGCTCAGGTTTTTTGTGGGTTTTGGGCTGCTTTTTTGTGATTCATGCCGGTTTTATCCGTCTTGGATAGTGGGGGACCGGCTTGCCTCTACCGTTCGGAGGCAGTGCAGTCAGTTACTATCCAAGACGGACAAAAAGTATATGGGCCACGCAACACTCACCCGAACACCGTTTCCACCACGCGGGAGCAGACGATGGGGGAGTAGACCCAGCGGTCCAGGTGTTGGGTGTGATCGGTGTCGAGGAAGATGACCGGGGCACGGGGCGGCATCCTGCAGGGGGCAGGGTCCACGACCACGAGCTTGACCTTCATCCGTTCGGGGTTAATGCTCTTGATGTAGACCGCCACGGCGTGACCGATCAGCGCGCGCATGGTCTCAAACTGCTCCGCGTCCCGCACTTCCGAAAGCCCGGCGAGATTCGGCGCAAGTTCGATGAAGGCGCCGTAGTTTTCCACGCTCCGCACAATGCCCGTGACCGTTTGCCCCGGGGCGAATTTTGCCGCATTTTCCGACCAGGTTCCAAGCAGTTCCCGCAGCGTGACCGCAATTCTGCCGCTTTCCCGGTCCACGCTTTTCACCGCAACCGGCAGGAGCATGCCGACCGACAGCCGATCGCGCGGGTGGGCGATGCGGGAGACCGAAATGCAGTCGACCGACAGCAGCGACGACAGCCCGCAGCCGATGTCCAGGAATGCCCCGAACGGTTCCATGTGTGTCACCCTGCCGGTCAGAATATCGCCGGGCGTCAGCCGCAACAGCCGGTTTTCCAGGCAGTCCTTCTGCGCTGCCCGGCGGGAAAGCAGCGCAATCAGCTCGCCGCCCTGCTCCGCAAAGCCCTGCACCTTGACCGCAACCGGTTTTCCGACCCGGGAGACCACCGCAATGTCCTTCCGCGCCTCGCCCGCTCTGCAAAGCACCGCCTCCCCGGGCAGAATGATCCCGCGCATACAGCCGAGGTCCACGTGCAGCCGCATTTCGCTGTCGCAGACGGTTGCTACACCCTCCAGAATCTCGCCGCGCGTCATGGCGCGCTCCAAGCCCGCCCGGGAGGCAAGCAGCTCCCGGTTTTCCTTTGTGTTCAGCAGTTCGCCTTCCGGTTTGTAAATTCTGTCCATCGCGTTCCTTTAACCTCCGTTATTTTTCGGTTTGCTACAGTCTATTCGCGGGCGGGGCAGAATATGCCGCCGCCGGGTTGGCAAAACTGAGGGAAAAGGAGGGGTGATTTTGGAGCTTTGCGAGGATTTTGCGGAAAACGTGCGGCAGATGGACGCCTGTTTGCGCGTGGAGGAAAATTTTGATCTGATCAAAAAGGAACTGACGGTCGGCGGCAGGGAAACGGTCTTTTATTACCCGGACGGCATGGTAGACGGGGACGCGCTGGAGAAGCTGATGATCTATTTTGTGTCTCTGAAAGCGGAGGCATGGGGCGGTGCAGCACCGGGCACGCGGGCGTTTGCCGAAACCTTTACCCGCGCGCATATCCCGTTTGTGGAGACCGACGTGACCGGGCAGCCGGACGGCATGGTGCGGGCGGTGCTGTCGGGCGCGGCGCTGATGCTGGCAGACGGATTCGGTCGCTTTGCCGTGACCATTGACGCCAGGACCTACCCG
>USMO01000040.1 GCA_900555785.1 uncultured Eubacteriales bacterium
GGGGGGGTAACGTCCTCTGCCGATACACCCGTCAAAGTGGCGGGGACGAGCGCTGCAAGCATTGCGAGCGTCAGCATAAGGGAAATCAGTTTCTTCATGGCTGCTCTCCTTGTAAAAATGAAATTGGGGTATGTGAATGAAAAGGAACCGTTTCAGTACCGATAATCCGTCACGAAAGCACGGATTTTGTAGATGTGTACGTCTTCGGGCAGGTCGAGTGTGCGGTTCAGCGTACCGCCGGAAAAGGGCAGCTGATAGGAGCATCGCACCGTTGACGCCGTCCATGCGGACAGTTTGCCGTCCGGGATGACCTCGCAGACCGTTCCGTCCGGAAAGCTCGAAATACCCTTGACGTTTGCGCGGTTGAAGACCGCGCTGTCCTGATAGGTGGTCAGGAACTCCCCGGTTGCCGGGTCGAACTGGTAGACCGCCTTGCCGGTTGTAATCCACAGCCGGTTTGTTCCGGCAACCGCCTGCAGGTCATGCGCGCCATCGGTCGGAAGGCTGTAACTGCTGCCGGGAACCTGCGAGACCGCAATGGCTCCGTCCGCACCGAACTCCGCGCGATACGCCGCCAGCCGGCTGCCGCCGATGACCCAATAGCAGGTTTGCGCCGGGTCATAGAGGACGCCGTGTGCGTCTGTAAACGTAACCGCCGCATAGGTCTGCCCGCTTGCGTCTGCGGTGTCGAAAAAGCGCACTTCGTTGCCCTCGCTGGATGCCGCGACCGCGATTTTCCCGTCCGGGGAGACCTCCACCGAATGCGGGTTATACGCGGTGAGGTCGGTTCGCCAGACCCGCTGTCCGTCCGGATAGGAGAACAGCTCCAGCGTGCCGGTGCTTCTGGCAGAGGTCCCGCTGCAGACCGCCACAACGGTCCCGTATTTCGGGTTCTCGCGCACCTTGATGCCCGCAATGGCGCTATACGCCGCGCGGACCGACCAGCTGGGCGTGTCCTGCACGAACCCTTCCGAGAGGTCATAGACGCTGACCGTGCCGTTCTTCTGGTCGGCAACCAGCACGCACCTGTCCTCCCCTGCTCCGACCTGCCCGTCATAGCAGTACCCCTCCGGGAACTGCATTCCGTTCTCCCGGACATATGCGGCAAAGGCTGCGCAGGCGTAATCAAGCGCCAGTTCATCGGCGCCCTGGATGACCAGGTTCCCGCCCACGCGCCGGACCGTATAACTGCCGCTGTTCCGGAAGGTGACCCGGCTTTCCTGCCGCGCGGTGTCCCCCACCAGAATCAGCGTTCCCGTTACGCCGTCCAGCCGGTCGTCTGCCCGGGTCTCCAGCTGTTTGCAGACCCCTGCCAGCTCGTTGCCCAGTTTCCGGACCAGCGTTCGCTCCGCAATCCCGGCGTCGGCACTGCGCACCAGGATGTAAGAGGTCTGCGTCTCCGGCTCGCCGCTCTCGGGGGCTGCGGTCTGCTCGGTGTCGGGGTTGGGGTCGGTCTGCGTTCCGTCTGCCGGGTTCCGGTCGGTCCGGCAGCTGCCCAGCGCCAGAAGGAGGGACAGGGTCACGGCAAGGCTCCAAAGTCGTTTCACGGCTGTCACCGGACCCGGATGACGCGCGCGGTCGTCATGCCGGTGATGTACTGCGGCAGGGTGTCGGTCACCATAGTTTCTGCGTCAAAGTGCAGGTGTCCGGCAAAAATCGCCCGAATCTGCGGGCAGGTTTTGAGGTACGCCATGGTTTCCAGCGTTGTCTCGTCTGCAAACTGCTGCTCGCGGCGGTCGGGCGGGTAGTTTGCCGTCAGTTCGTTCGGCACGCCTGCCAGAAACGCGCAGGTCTGGTGTTTGGTCAGCTCCCGGAACAGTTCCGGCGTATAGATCGGGTTATGCAGAAACAACAGAATCGGCATGCCCTTTTCGGCTTCTGCCTTCAGGCGCTCCAGCTGCCACGGCTCGAACCGGTAGTAGCCGTTATCGATGCCGACGAGGTTCACGCCCTTCATTTCTCTTGCATAAAAGCGAATATCGTTCGGGTAATAGGATTGGACCAGTGCAAGGCTGCGGTTGCGGTAGGCTGCGTCCTCTTTTTCTCCGTCTCCGACGTAGATGGCGAACTCATGGTTGCCCGCTGTGACCAGCGCCACGTCGTTTTCGTCGAAAAAGCGCTTTGCCCGTTCCAGGTTTGCCATGGAGACGAAGTCAATCAGGTCGCCTGTATGGACAATCGGTGCCTGCAGCGCTCTTGCGGTTGCCTCTGCGTAGGCGATCCAGATCT
This sequence comes from uncultured Eubacteriales bacterium, assembly GCA_900555785.1. GTDB lineage: Bacteria > Bacillota > Clostridia > Oscillospirales > CAG-272 > UMGS1865. The sequence continues at coordinate 2,230 of USMO01000040.1, forward strand.
CCTGCTGGCAGCCGAACACGTCGTTTCTGCCTTTTGCATGCTTGATCTTCTTTTCGCCGTCCCGCTCATCCCCGTAGGAAAAGTGCGTGTCGGTTGCGTGCACCAGCTCGAACGGTTCCGCTCCAAGCCGGATTTCGGTAAATATGGTTTTCATTTGGTTCTCCTTTCGGGAAAGACCTTGGGGCGCTGCCCCAAGCCCCGCTTAGGGGACTTCTTTCGGTAGAAGTAACGCTGCGCTACTGACTGGTTGCTGCGCAACCAGTCACCCCTAAGAACCCCAAGAACTTGCCTAAGGGGAATTTTTGGGGGCGGGTTTTGGGTTTGGTGGGTGCGAGCGGTGGTGGCGGTCCGGGCTTACTTCAAAATAATGCGCGTCAGGTTACCGGTTCCGGTGCTTTCCGCGTGGTCGCCGTCCATGCGGCGGCTCATATTGGCAAGCACGTACTGCGGGATATACGCAGGTTTGCCCTCCGGCGTTTTGGCTTTGATTTCTGTATAGGCATCGCCGTGGTTGTGTCCGCAGAAGTAGCCCTTGATAACGTCGGGGCTGTTGGTAATCAGTTCATAGACCTGCTTTGCGACAGGGCGGTCATCGGAAAAGGCGTCGCCGTCAAAGTCGATGTAGATCTTGTCCCCGTCGGTGTTCTTGGTGGGCAGCGGAATGTGACCGAACAGGAGCATCACATAGCCCTTCTCGCGCGCCAGTGCAATATCCCGCTTGAGGCAGTCCAGCTGCTTCTGGGAATAGCGCTCGGCGCGTGCGTCATAGCGGCTTGCGTTGTCCAGCACGACCACCATCACCCGCTCGTCGATAATCTGCGAGGTGTAGTCAAGGTCAAAGCCGTATTTGCTGTACAGGCTGTTCAGTTCCTGGTAGTTTTTCTCAAACTGCGTCAGCGAGCTGCGGTTCGGGTAGGTGCATTCATGGTTGCCCGCCGTCGGGATGACCTTGCCAGCCAGCGCGGCGTTGATGTTCTTGTCTGCCTGAAAGACGTACTGCTCCATCACGTCATAGTTTGCGCGGGAGTAGAAATTCACCAGGTCCCCGGTCAGGATGACGCGGTCGGCTCCGGCGGCATAGTTCATGCAGCGCTTGAAGGTTTCGATGATGTTCGCGTTGTCGCCGAAATTCGCGCCCCATTCCCGATAGGAATCCTTGACGAAATCCGCCTCGTTGTCATACAGGGCATTGAAATGCACATCGCTGATCTGAAAGATTTCAATCGGCGTTCCGTCGCCCGGAATGTCGATGGTCACCTCGCGCAGGGTCAACGTTTTGCCGTCTGCCGCCTTGACCTGAATGTCCTTCTTCCAGGGGTTCTTATACTTAAACGAATTGATAATATCGTCCCGGTTCACCTGACCGCCCGGAATGGTTGCCGCCTCGGTTGTGGTCTCATCGGAGCGCAGGTCGGTGTCCTCATCGGTTCCGGATTCCGTGTCGGTCCCCTGTGAGGCACCCGCGCAGCCGGTCAGCAAAAGCCCTGCGCCAAGGATACCGAACAGCAGGCGTTTCCAAAATTTCTGTTTCATGTTTTTCCCTCAATTACAGGTGTTGCCACACCCCCGCCCGAAACATGCGGCGGGAGTGTGGCAAATTGCTCAGTTCTTCTGATCCGGTTCAATCTCCGGACCGAATTTGCCGTCGTCGCCGGTGACTACCACCATGCCGCCCGGCAGAACCTCGTCGGTCGGCTCCTCTTCGATGGTCGGAACTTCGGTTGTAGCTTCAGAGGTCGGTGCTTCGGTCTTCCCTTCCGAGGTATTGGCATCGGTATCCTTGCCGTCATCGCCGGTCTTGCAGGCGACTGCCAGGAGTGCGACGCAAAGGATCAACGCAAGAATGGCTATCCACTTTTTCATTGTAGTATCCTCCTATGATCAGTTTGCTGCGGGCGTTTCCGACTCTTCGGGTGCTGCAGGCTCTGCAAGCGTGAAGGTCACGGTGCTGCTCTTGATGGATTCCTCGGTGCCGTTTACATCGGCAGATGCCTTAACGGAGATCTTCGTGCCGGCAACCAGGTCGATCTTCACATTCTTAATGACAAAGACCACATAGAAGCTGCCGTCCGGCGCCTCAATCACCTGCTCCACGCCGTCCACGATCTTGGTCAGTTCGCGGTAGCATTCGGTCACCTCGCTGCTGACCTTTTCGGTCTTCTCCTCGCCGCTCTCAATGGTGTAAAGGAACTTCACGCCATAAAGGTTGGTGTTGGTCATCTTTGCCACGATGCGGATGTTGTAGGTTCCGTCAATCTGCGGCTTTTCGGGGTTGCTGTTTGCCTCGGTTGCGATCTGCGCAAACGCGATGCTGAGCTGGTCGTCCTGCGCGTCAGGCTCAAGCCCCATCGCAATCTTGATCAGTCTCTGGTCCTCCTCGCTGTACTGTGCCAGCAGGGCGGTGGTGACTTCCAGCGTCAGGTTGAGGCTCTTGGGGAACAGCTCCCGCTTGGTGTCGTCGGTCAGGGTCTTCATCACGGTCAGAACGGTATCCAGCGCGGTCTTGTCGGCAACGGTGGTCTCGGTCGTGAACTTCACAACGCTGTAATCCACGCCGCTCATGGCAACCGACAGGTGCTTGTTCGTGTCATTGAGGTAGGTCTTTGCAATTGCAAGAATCGGGTAAAGCGCGTTTGCATCCTTGGTCCAGACAGCCTGATTGTTCGCATCCTTGATTGCCAGCAGCGCGGTGAAATCGGTGGTCTTGGTGATCTGCGTCACCGGCGTACCGGTCAGCGCATCCAGCATTTCCATTGCGCTGTAGCAGTCATTCGCCACGCGCTTGTCGTTCTTCGAGCCGGCAAACAGGCTTGCGCCGTTGCCGTCCCCGTTCAGCACGATACCGGTCACAACGCAGTTCTTCGCGGTCATGGTGTCAAGCGTGCGCGCCAGCAGACCGCCCTTGCGCTTTGCGGTACCGATAATCATACCGTCAAACTGGCAGTTCTCGTAGGTCTTCGGCTGCGAGCAGGAGGCACCGACGATACCGCCGATGTTCTGGTTCTGCACGCCCTTCGTGGAGCACTCCATGATGTACATGTTGCCTGCGAAGTAGCAGCCCGTAACGGTGGAAACGTCCGTCACAATGACGTTCCCCTGACCGTCCTTCTTCTGGTTCGCGTAAATATTTCCAACGATACCGCCAAAACCGGAGTTCCAGTCCTGCGAAAAACCAATGTTTTCATAGCCGAACTCCATCTTTTCGGTAATGACCACACAGTCGGAAATCACCGGTGCTGCCTGGATGTCGTACTGGCTCAGACCGAGGATACCGCCGAGGTTGTCAGCGTAAGGCGCCACAATGGTGCCGGTGAAGGTGCAGTTTTTGATGATGGTCGGCTTGTTATTCGTGTTACAGCTGTTGATAATGCCGATGATGCCGCCAACGCAGTCAAAGCGGTCCTGTCTGCCGTCAACCACAACGATTTCGGCATTCGTCCACAGGTTTTCGTAACCGCCCTGTCCTTCGGTACCGGAACCGACATTCCCGTTCTGCCAGCCCACAAAGCCGCCAACCGTAAAGCTGTGCGCGGCAATTTTTGCATCTGCAAGTCGCAGATTTTTAATCCAGTCACCGCCGAACTGACCGATCAGACCAACCGAAACACCGCTGTTGTCTGCCGAGCAATCCACCTTCATATTGGAGATGGTTGCCACGCCGCCGTTCACGGAGCCAATCAGACTGCCGCGGAACTTGGATTTTTTCGAAATCGGCTCCCAGCGGTGAGCGCCAAGGTCCAAATCGGCTTCAATCAGGAACGCATCGCCCTTGAAGAGGTCACCCGAGGTGATGTTCGAGAGATATGCCAGCCCTGCCAGCTGCGCCGGGGTGGTAATGTGGTAGGTCTCTTTTGTCCATGCCTTGATGTGGTAATACTTGCCGCCGACTTCAACCGTCTCGTTGGCGATCTGGTCTGCGTTGTCTGCGGTCTTCTCCAGGGTCTTGCACCAAGAGAGATCGTAGTTGCCTTCATCCGTCCATGCGGTTGCAGGAACTTCCGGTTTTGTAACGGTCGGTCTCTGCGTCTCCTCTGCGGAAACCGCCGTCAGTCCGAGCGGCAGCATCGAGAGAATCATGGTCAGGACAAGCAGAAAGGACAGTGCTTTTTTCATGGGTTTGCTCCTTTTCAGAATAGATTTTTATCGCTTGCCGGTTCTCCGGCAGGAGATCAATAATGAGAGTAGAGCCATTCGTCCAGCACGCGGAACGCTTCGTTCATCGCCCGCTTGTTGGTTGCCAGCGCACCGATAACCGCTGCCGCGCCGTCACCGTCGCCGTAAACTGCGGTTCTCAGCGCATCTCTCCACAGCGAATTGCGGACATTCTGGACCGCCGTCGGATAAATGTCGGCAAAGTCCCATCTGGTGGAGTTCATAATCAGGTCGAACACTTCAATCGACTGCGGGTCCTGCAGCTTCTGCCCCTTGATTACGCGGTTGAACAGCGTGGGACGGACCGTTGCATAACTCTTGGAAGCAAACAGCTCCAGAACGGCGCTGATCATCTCATAGTTCTTGTCGCTGCCGTACAGCACGGCAACCGTGTTGTGCGAATCCTGCACGCCTGCGTAGTAGTTATCCTGTCTGGTGTCATATTTCGGCAGCGGGAGCAGACCCCAGCTGTCGGGCTCCATCTCGGAAAGGTTCTTGTAGTCGCCCAGACCAGCCACGCAGAAAATCGAGCGGTTCTCGCGGAATGCCGCAACCGGCGTTGTGTAGGAATCAACGCCTCTGCCGACCAGGTAAACATCGTCGGTGCGGTAGAAGTTGACCAGCTTGTCGGCTGCTGCCTGCAGCTTTCTCTGCGCGGTCGAATTGAGCAGCGAGTGGTTGCCGTCCTCGTCTGCCTGGGTCAGATTGATGTCGAATGCCGACAGGAACCCGTCATAGGCATGCACGTTGTAGTGCGAGGTAAAGGCGTAGATGTCCCCTGCCGAGTCGCCGTCAACGCTGTCCAGAACGGCAGCATCGGTGCAAAGCTCAATCAGCTGGTCAATCGTCCACTTGCCGTCCAGAACCATTTCGTAAAGCGCTGCCGCCTCGGTGCTACACATGTCACGCAGCAGGTTCTTCTGGAAGAACATGACAAAGGTGGTCATGTAGGTGGAAAGGTTCATGTCGCCCTGCAGAACAAACAGGCGATCCTGCGCGGTGGCGTACTTGATAAAGTTCTGATTCCAGTAAGGATTGTCCAGATGCAGATAGGTGAAATCGGGATGCATCAGGTTCTTATAGCACTCCATTGTGGAAAGGCTGGTTGCATAGTAGTGATAGTGGGAGATGATGTCCACCCCGTCCCCGCCGCCGGTGAAGGCGTTCACGATGGTCGCGTTCAGCTCATCGGTCGGGCGCTGCGTGAACTTCAGCCGCACGCTCAGCTTCTCCTCAATCTCCTGGTTGCGGAACCAGATTGCCTCACTCAGCGAGTCGCCGCTCTCCAGCGTGTCCACAAACCATTCATACCGTCTCGGGTCCTCCGGACCGGCATCCCGCATCAGGATGTTGACGGTTGCATTGTCATAGTCCAGCGTCGGCACTACATTGTCGTACCGGTTCTGCCCCCATTCATCGGTTGCGTCGGAATCCTCCCCGTTGTCGCTTGACGGTGCATCGGTCTTGGTGCCGTTATCGCCGCTCGTCTTGCAGGCTGCCAGCAGCCCGGCAGACAGCGACAGCACAAAGACCAGGCAAAGAATCCGCAGCCAAACCATCTGTCTTACGTTCATTTTGTTTCCTCCTTCGGATATTGTTTTTCTATATCAACCGCCTCCGCTGCGGCGCAGGCGAATACAGACCGTTATTTCTTCTGGTTCCCCCGCAGCTCGCGGTATTCGGTGCAGGTCATGCCCGCCTCCCGCTTGAACTGCCGCACAAAATACGCCACGCCGTTATATTGCAGCATTGATGCAATCTTTTCCACATTCATATTGGTCAGGCGCAGAAGCCGTTTTGCCTCTGCCACCCGGCAGGCGTTGACATAGCGCGTAAAGGTTGTGCCCATCTCCCGCGCAATGGCATGGGAGAGATAGGAAACGCTGTAATTGAGCGCTTCTGCCGCGTCATTGACCGTAATGGGATTATAGAGATTGGCGGCAACGTACCGCATCACCCCGGCTGACACCGACCGCTGGCTGCGGCGAACGAACTCATCGGCGCCGATTTTCTGCGCGCAGAGTTCCAGCATCCGCACGTGCGCTTCAAAGGTCTCCGCGTCCATGCGGTCCATTTCCTCATAGGCGGTCTGTGCCGTGTTTTCGTCAAAATCTTCGCGCGCCTCGCAGGCGTATTTCCGGAACAGCGCTCTGCCGCCATCCGGGGCGCTCTCCGGCGGGCGCACCTGACCGATCATCAGGAACAGCACCGTGTCCTCCCCGCTCCGAATTGGGACAACCGCTTCGTAAAAGCCCTTTGCGCATTCATAAATATAGGGCTTGCCGCTCGTCTTCGTTGCAGCAAAAGCGTCGTTATCCGACCGCATGCATTCATCCAGCCAGCGCGGAGAACAGAGCTTGCAGCGCTCGCAGTAGTTCAGCCCCGAAAAGCCGTCTGCCTGATAGGAAAACGACTCGATCAGCATGCCGCCCGCGTCGTAAATTCCAACCGGAACTCCGGTGACCCGAAAGTAGTCCCGCAGCATTCGTTTGACCTCCGGACTGATCGTAATCCGCTCCAAATTTTGCTCCTTTCCGGCATCCGCCAACCGCCCGTGCGGCATTTCGGCTCTGCTTTTCCGAATTGTTCCTGCCCTGCCGAAAATCGGAAATATTGCACAATTTTTATTTCCAAAGCTGCGCCTTTTCCCGTTTTCCCCTATAGTATAGCAACATTCCGGGGCAAAGTCAATGCCCACAAATGCCCATTTGTTGCACTATTCTGCTCTCGCATCTGTCCCGCCCATCTCCCGGCAGCCGCCCGCACATGCGCGCGTTTACAAAAAGCAGAATAGTGCAAGAAAAAGCAGGGAGATGTATTGCAAACGGGTGTCCGGTATGTTATAATAGTTATAATAAATGTACCTATCCGAAGGAGAAACAGTAATCATGATACAACTGGGAGCAGCTTACTACCCCGAGCTTTGGGACGAAACGGAGCTTGCGCGCGATGTGGAAAGATGCAGGGAATATGGATTGAGCGTCCTGCGCGTGGGAGAATTTGCCTGGGGACGGATGGAGCCGGAAGAAGGGAAATATGACCTGGACTGGCTGCAAACGGTGGTGGACCGGCTGCATGCGGGCGGCATTTCGGTCATTCTCTGCACGCCAACCTGCACGCCGCCGCGCTGGATGCTGAACCGCTACCCCGAAACCCGGCAGGTCTCCCCCTCCGGCGTGCGCGAGGCGGTCTCCTCCCGCTGCCACACCTGCAAAACCTCCCCCCTGATGCGGGAGAAGAATCGGCAGATTACCGAGCAGCTTGCCCGCCGCTTCGGCAGCCACCCCGGCGTGGTCGGCTGGCAGCTGGACAACGAGCTTTATGTCTATCGGAACGGTTGCTACTGCCCCCTCTGCCACGCGGCGTTTCACCGGTACCTCGAGGCGCACTACGGCACGGTTGAAAACCTGAACCGCCGTTGGGGCATGGCGCGCTGGTCGCTGGAGTATGCCTCTTTTGACGAGGTCGAGCCGCCGCTCCCGGACGAATGGCGGCATCCCTCGCTGCGCACCGTTTGGCGCCGGTTCCAGGAGGCGCAGGTCTGCGACTATGCCCGTGAGCAGGCAGACATCCTGCACCGCTACACCCAAGCGCCGGTCGGCACCGACATGATGCCGATGAACACGCTTTCCTATTACGACATGAACGCGCCGCTGGACGTGGTGCAGTACAATCACTATGATGTTGCCGAGCGTCTGCCCTACACCGCCTTCTTCTATGACTTTGCGCGCCCCATCAAGGACCGCCCCTTCTGGGTCACTGAAACGCAGGTCGGCTGGAACGGCAGCGAATACGCCGAATGCGGCTACCGTCCGGTCGGAAACTGCTATGCCAACACCTGGCTGCCCATCGCGCACGGCGCCGAGCGCAACCTCTACTGGCTCTTCCGGACCCCGCAGAACGGGCACGAACTGGCACACGGCGCGGTCTTCTCAACCGCAGGCAGACCTTACCGGGTCAGCGAGGAAGTCCGGCAGGCAAGCGCCGACCTGGCACGCTGCGCCGATTTCCTGACCGGCAGCCGGGTCTGCTCCAAGATTGCCATTCATTTCTCCAGCGTTGCGGAGAACAATCTGCTCTCTGCCCCGTTCCTCAAGAATTTTCACTACAAGCAGACACTGATGGACGCATTTCACCAGCCGCTGCGGCATTACAATGTCGATCTGATCGACACCCCGCATGTGCTGGACAGCTATCAGGTGGTCTTTTCCCCGTTCCTGACGACCATTGACGGGGACCTGCAGGCGCGTATGGAAGCCTTTGTCCGCGCAGGCGGGACCTGGATTGTCGGTCCGATGAGCGGGTTCCTGACCGAGGACACCAGCAAATTTGCCGACTCCCCCTACCCGTTCCTCGAGCGATTCGCGGGCGTTTGGGTGAAATACCAGAAGCCGATCGGAAACGATGTTTGGAAGGCGGTCTGGCAGGACGGCTCCGCGCTGGGCATTTCGACCTGCTATGACGCGCTGGAAACGCCCGACAGCACCCCGCTGGCGGTCTATCAGGGAGATGAATTTGACGGTTATGCCGCCATTGCCGAGCGCCACATCGGAAACGGGCGGGTCATCCTGCTCGGCA
>USMO01000041.1 GCA_900555785.1 uncultured Eubacteriales bacterium
GGATGCCTCCAGACGTTCCGCAACGCTGCGCACGCCGTGCCCCCAACTGCCGACCGGGTCTGCGTCCCCGCTCATGACCAGCAGCGGCAGCGCCGTCGGAACGCGCCCCGCCCAGTCTTTGCGGCTGACGGTCTTCACCAGCGTGAAGAGGTCGCGGTAAGCGCTGACCGTAAAGGTGAACGTGCAGAGCGGGTCGGCGTTGTAACGGTCGACAACCGCCGCGTCACGCGTCAGCCAGTCGTTTTCGGTGCGCAGGGGAGAAATTTTTTTGTTGTAGCCCCGGAAGGCAAGATTTTTCAGCCACTCCGAGCGATAGCGGGGACCGCGCAGCGTGCAGAGCAGCGATGCCATCAGCTTTCCGGCGCCTGCGGGCATTTCGGGACCGCCCGTGCCGCAGATGATACCGGCGCGGTAATCGGCACCGTAGCGCGCCATGACCTCGCGCGCGATGAACGAGCCCATGCTGTGCCCCATGAGGACAACCGGCACATCGGGGTACTCCTGTTTCATGCGGAGCGTGAGGGCGTGAACGTCAAGAACGGCGTAGTTCCAGCCGTTTCCCTCCGCGAAAAAGCCGAGCTCCTCGGGAGCGGCTGCGGTGTGCCCGTGCCCCAGGTGATCATGCCCGAAGACCAGGATGTTCCGCGCGGCAAGAAATTCGGCAAAGCCCTCGTAGCGCAGGAAGTATTCGCACATGCCGTGCGAAATCTGCAGCAGCATGCGCGGCACCGGGCATTCGGCTCTGTAACACGCGAGCGTGTGTTTGCCGTCGGTGGACGGCAGCGTAAAGGTTTGCATAGGAACTCCTTTCTGGATGGGGGTGGGATGGATGACGCGGAGGAGGGGGTGCTTGCTTTCTTTGTCCGTCCTGGATAGTGGGGGACTGACGGTGCCTCTGTCGTTCACCCTCTCACAGCCGCTTCCGAATCTCCTCGATCAGGGCGGGGATTTCGACCTCTTCGCGGGTAGCGAGGTTCTTCAGGTGGACGGTGTGCCGGGCGTATTCGTTCCCGCCCATGGTCAGCGTGTGCGTGAAGCCGCCTTTGATGGCGTACTCCAGCTGCTTGCCGTACTTCTTGGCGCCAAGGTAAAGCGTGGACGGAATCCCTGCGCGGTGCAGGTCCGCAACCAGCGCCAGGTAGGCTTCGTAGGGGACATCGTCAAACCGCGTGACCAGCACCTTTGCGTTGTCCGCGGAGAGGTCCGGCACCAGATTGTGTGTGACTAAGAAGTTCTCCAGCGTCACGTCGCCCATGCCGTAGCCGACACCCGAGACCTTTGCGTTCTTCACGAACAGCCCAACCAGGTTGTCGTACCGACCGCCGCCGAACATCGCGCGGTTGTTTTCGGGCGCGTTGTCGAAGACTTCAAAGACCGTGCCGGTGTAGTAATCCAGCCCCCGGATAATGCCGAAATCGAAGACGCAGTAGCGGTCCAGCCCCGCCTTTTTCAGCGTTGAGAAGAGATTGATCAGCTCGGCGGACCCGACCGAATCGGGACAGAGCGCGGTCGCTTCTTCAACGGTCATGCCGTAGAGCGCGTCAATCCGGGCGATCTGCTCCGGCTGCAGCCCCAGCGCGGTGAGGTCGCGTTCGTAGACCTCGCGCGGGACCTTGTTCTTGCGGTCGATTACCTTGGAGACCGCCTTTGCGCCCTCGCCGTCAGTCCCGGCAATTGCCGCGATGACATCGTTGAAGAAACGGCGGTTGTTGATGTGGACCGTGAACATCGTTTCGTCGGCGCCGAATGCGCGCATAATCTCGATTGCGCTGGAGATGCAGTCAAGGTCGGCTTCGTAGGTGTCGCAACCGAAGATGTCAACGTTCAGCTGCCAGAACTCGCGCAGCCGCCCTCTCTGCGGCGCTTCGTAGCGGTACATATTCGGAATCGAGAACCATTTGAGCGGGAAGACCAGGTCGTTCATCCTGGCAGCCACCATGCGCGCCACGGTCGGCGTCATTTCCGGGCGGAGCGCCAGACGGCGGTCGCCGCGGTCGGTGAAGTTGTAGGTCTGCTTGGTCGCAATCTCTTCGCCGCTCTTGGCTGCGTAAAGCTCGAGCGACTCCAGCATCGGTCCGTTGTATTCCTCAAACGCTGCGGTCTCCAGCACCCGGCGCATCACGCCGAAAAACCAGTTGCGCAGCTTCATCTCCCGGGGGTAGAAATCTCTTGTGCCCTTGTAGGGTTGGGTCGACAGTTTTTCACTCATAGCAGTATGTTCCTTTTTGTGGATTCGTATTCTCTCCTTATTATAGCAAACCCGGAACCGGATTGCAAGAGCCTTGCCGAAAAAAGTTGCCCGGCGCGCCGATTTTTCGCGCGGTTTTCTCTTGACAAAGCCGGTTTTGCATGTTATAATAAATTGTATGTTTCAAAACAAATATTTTAAGACGTGTGCGCACGCCCCAAAACGCGCCACGCGGAAAGGACTGCAAATGCTCAACATTCAGCATCTGACCAAGACCTACGGGGAAAAGCGGGCAGTGGATGACCTCTCGCTGCACATTGCGCCGGGAGAGATTTACGGTTTCATCGGGCACAACGGCGCCGGAAAAACGACAACGCTGAAGGCTGCGGTCGGCATTCTGACGCCCGATGCGGGGGAGATTACCGTAGACGGCATTTCGCTGCGCGCCGATCCGGTTGGCTGCAAGAAGCGCATTGCCTACATTCCCGACAACCCCGATCTGTATGAATTTATGACCGGTATCAAGTACCTGAACTTCATTGCGGACATTTTCGGCGTTCCGGCGTGGGACCGCGAAGCGCGCATCCGGCACTACGGGGACCTGTTTGAGCTGACCGGCGACCTTGCACAGCCGATTGCCGCCTATTCGCACGGCATGAAGCAGAAGCTCGCCATCATTGCCGGATGGCTGCACACGCCGCGCCTGATTGTGATGGATGAGCCGTTTGTCGGTCTGGACCCCAAGGCGTCGCACCTGCTCAAGGGCATGATGCGCGATTTCTGCAACGCAGGCGGGGCGATTTTCTTCTCCACGCACGTGCTGGAGGTTGCCGAAAAGCTGTGCGACAAGGTTGCCATCATCAAGAGCGGCAGGCTGATCCGCTCGGGCACGATGGAAGAGGTCAAGGGAGACGACAGCCTGGAGGAGGTCTTTCTGGAGCTGGAGGACAAAGCGTGATGTTGAAGGTCCTTTTGAAAAAGCAGATGATGGAGATCTTCCGGATGTATTTCTACAACCAGAAGACCAACAAGGCGCGCTCCAAAGGGGCTGTCACCGGCATGATGATTGGCTTCGGGGCGCTGATGGTTATCGTTCTCGGCGGCATGTTTGCGGTCCTGGCTGCCCAGCTTTGCGTGGCGTTCTCGTCGGTTGGGCTGACCTGGATGTACTTTGCGATGTTTGCGCTGCTCTCAATCGCGCTCGGGACCTTCGGCAGTGTGTTCAACACCTATGCGGGGCTGTACCTTGCAAAGGACAACGACCTGCTGCTCTCGATGCCGATTCCGGTGCGGTATATCATGATTTCCCGGCTGCTGGGCGTCTATCTGACCGGGCTGATGTACTCCGCTACGGTGATGCTCCCGGCGGTGCTGGTGTATTTTGTCATCGGCGCGCCGACAGTGCTGTCGGTGCTGGGTTCACTCCTGCTGACGGTGCTGGTTTCGGTGATTGTGCTGCTGCTCTCCTGCCTGCTTGGCTGGGTGATTGCAAAGATCAGCCGGAAGCTGAAGAACCGGAATTTTATCACGGTTCTGGTCTCTCTGGCGGTGATTGTTGTTTACTATTTCGTATATTTCCGCGCGCAGGAACTGATTTCGGCGATGCTGACCGACCTTGACGGCTGGAGCACGCGGCTGCGGAGTGCGTATCCGCTGTATCTGCTGGGCAGTGTCGGCAGCGGGGACCCGCTGGCGATGGTTGCGGTGACCGGCGTTGTGGCTGCGGCTGCCGCGCTGCTGTGGTGGCGGATGTCGCGCAGCTTTCTGCGGCTTGCAACCTCGTCCGGCGGCAGCGCCAAAGCGGTTTACCGCGAGAGGGCGGCGAAGGTGCGCAGCGCCGGGCAGGCTCTGCTCGGCAAGGAGGTTGCGCGTTTCACCGGCAGCGCCGCGTACATGCTCAACTGCGGTTTGGGGCTGATTTTCATTCTGGCAGCCGGAATTTTGATTCTGGTCAAGGGCTGGGATCTGGTTGCCGTTCTGCGGGAAAGCGGGCTTGCCGGCGAGGACGGGCTGATTCCGTGCTTCTTTGTCGGTATTCTCGCGATGATGAGCGGCATGGTTGACATCACCTCGCCCTCGGTTTCGCTGGAAGGGAAAACCGTCTGGCTGGCGCAGTCGCTCCCGGTCACCCCCTGGCTCTGCCTGCGGGCAAAGCTGCTGCTTCAGCTGGTTCTGGCTTGCCCGGTGACGCTGTTCTGCTCGGTTTGCGGGGTGATTGTTCTGCGTCCCGACTGGCTGACCGGGATTTTGATGCTGCTGGTCCCGCAGGTTGTGGCAATCTTCCAGGCTGCGTTCGGGTTGATGCTGAATCTGCTGCGTCCCTCTCTGAACTGGTCAAACGAAATGTATCCGATCAAGCAGAGCATGAGCGTATTTCTCGCTCTGCTCTCCGGGTTTCTGCTGGGTGGCGTCCCGATTCTGATGGGGCTGTTCGTCGGCGTTTTCCTTGGCTCCCGTGTGGTTTTGCTGATCTACGGCATTCTGGTCACTGCCGCCTCCCTCGGCGTTGTCGCCTGGCTGCGCTCCCGCGGCTCCGAAATCTACGCCGGGCTGTGAGGGGAAGACCGAAGACCTCGGGACGCTGCCCAGAACCCCGCACAGAACCTTCTTTCGAATGAAGGGAAAATCGGATTGCGGGCAATCCGATTTCTAAGGACTCCAAGAACTTCACCGCAAAGGGCAACCGGATGAGTCAGCAAGTATACAATATAGTGGGCAACTGCATTACCTCTATTCATCGGAGATCCCGCCTGCCGGCGCCCCTTCGTTAAATCATTAACAAATTGTAACTTTCGACCACACATCTGATGAGCTTGTCCTGAAATCTTGACAAGGCAGAAGACATATGGTATAATATAGGGTAACGTTTACAAAGAAGGTATTGCGAATGAAACACACGGAAATCAGGCTGCTGTTTGCGGAGCCGGAGAAGTATATCGGGCAGACGGTGACGGTCTGCGGGTGGGTCCGCACAAGTGCGGAGGTCAAACCGATGACCTTCATTCAGGTCAACGACGGGTCCACGACCACGCGAAATTTGCAGCTGACCGTTGCGCAGGATGCATTTACGGACGAAACATACGCAAAGGTGGTCAAACCGGTTTTAACGCTGGGCTGCTCTCTGCGCGCAACCGGCGTAATCGTTGCGTCCGAGCGGAACATCATCGAGCTGGAGACGACCGGCCTGGAGCTGCTTGGCGGCTGCCCGTCGGATTATCCGCTCCAGAAAAAGAAGACCAGCGCCGAGTTCCTGCGGACGATTCCGCATCTGCGCACGCGCACGAACCTGATGAAGACCTGCATGTCCATCCGGTCGACGCTGGCGTATGCGGTCCACGATTATTTCCACAAGAACGGCTATGCCTATATCCACACGCCGATCATCACGTCGAGCGACTGCGAAGGCGCGGGCGAGATGTTCCGCGTCACGACGCAGCCTTGGAACGCGAAGGCTGAGAGCGAAGAAGCCTACTATGCAAACGATTATTTCGGCCGCAAGGCTGGCTTGACGGTCTCCTGCCAGCTGGAAGGCGAAATGGCTGCGCTGGGCGGCATGGGCAAAATTTACACGTTCGGTCCGACCTTCCGCGCGGAAAAGAGCGGCACGGTGCGGCACGTTGCGGAGTTCTGGCACGTTGAGCCGGAGGTCTGCTTTGTCGACCTGGACGGCATCATTGAGATTGCGCAGGATTTCATCAAGTCGATCATTTGCTACACTCTGGAGCATTGCCCGGACGAGATGGCGTTCTGCGACAAGTTTGTGGAAAAGGGGCTCCTCGAGAAACTGAATCATGTGGTGAGCACCGATTTTGCACGCGTGACCTACACCGAGGCAGTGGAAATTCTGCAGAAGTGCGGCAAAAAGTTCGAGTTCCCGGTGACCTGGGGCTGCGACCTCCAGAGCGAGCACGAGCGCTACCTGACCGACGAGCACTTCGGCTGCCCGGTCTTTGTGACCGACTATCCGAAGGAGATTAAATCCTTCTATATGAAGCAGAATCCGGACGGCAAGACCGTTGCGGCAACCGACCTGCTGGTCCCGACCGTTGGCGAGATCATCGGCTGCAGCGAGCGCGAAACCGACCTGGACAAGCTGATTCAGGCGATGAAGGACCGGAACATGCCCCTGGAAAACTACCGGGACTACCTGGACACGCGCAAATACGGAACCGTTGAGCACAGCGGCTTTGGTCTGGGCTTCGACCGGATGGTGATGTATATCACCGGCATCAGCAACATCCGCGATGTCCTCCAGTTCCCGAGAGCTTATAAGAAAATTTATTGAGAGATAATCTCCAAATCCCCCTGCCGCTTTGCACGGCAGGGGGATTTGAGTCTTGTACAGGTTTTGATCCGGATTAAAAGCAGCTCCGTCCCACCGAACGAGTGCGACAGCCGCTCTTTTATTAAATTCCGGACCGTCCAAATAATCCAACCCCTTTCCTCAGCCGGGGGTATTCCGCGCCCATCCCGCGCGCCGCGTCTTGTCACGCAGCACAAAGATACAGAAGGCATCGCCCCCGGCTGAGGAAAGTTCGGGGAGGATGAGGGAGGATTGGAGGGAGAAGCGTCCCGAAGCGACGGTAGCGGCTTGTCGCGTTGCGGACCTCCTACGAAAGGGTCCCCCCTTCTCTCTCCAAGGTCTTCCCCCACACCCTCAAAAAAACTCACGCGCCATGCGGCAGGAGACCCGCATGGCGCGCTTCAGGAGAGTTTGGTTGTGTACCGCAACTCCGGGGAACAACACCCGCAAGCCGCAGCGATATGCAGAGCCTTCGAACCCCTGCCGGATAGCGGGCAGGCGAAGACGATCTGTCAGAAATGGAATGTAGGAATGAACAATTTCAGATATGTATGGGTCCGAATAGCACGACCGAACCGTCAGGATGCCAGAGCAGCACCAAGCGCGCGGCAGGCGTCCAAAGCCTCGTCGTCTGGCGCTTCGTTGCAGGTCACGCTGTCGGCGGCAAAGACGCAGCCGGCACCAACGCAGTCCTCTTCCCAGGTCCGCATCCACTCGCCGTCTCCCCAGCCGTAGGATCCGAAAAGCGCAATTTTTTTGCCCTTGAGAGACGGCTTGACCGCAGTGAACATCGGCAGAAACTCCGAATCCTCCAGTTCCTCCGCGCCCATCGCAGGGCAGCCGAACGCTAACGTGTCAAAATCTCCAACCTTGGACGTGTCAAATTCCGACGCCGTGAACAGGGAGACCTCTGCCCCCGCCTGCTTGGCGCCCTCGACGACAGCCTCTGCCATCGCCTCCGTGTTGCCGGTCCCGCTCCAGTAAATGACTGCTGTTTTCATTGGTTAAATCCTTTCTGCTTGCAAGAATATATGGGTAAACAATTGTCTTATTGCCTCTGCAGCCTGCCGACCGTCAGCTTTTCCAGCGACCGGTGCCGCCCGTATGCTTCGCGGTAGATCCGCGTACATTTACGGTAAAGCGCAAACGTTCGCCGCGCAGCAGCCACGTCACCGTAGACCTTCCAGGTGCCGACGCATTTCGCACCCTTCGCCCCGCAGGAAATGAACCCGTTCACGTCCTCGGACGGATACCCGAGAAACAGACCAACCTCGTGCGGAAACTCCGACTCCGACCGCAGCCGGCGCAGCAACTCTGCCACGCAGCGGTCCGCGTCCTCAACCGGGTAGCCCTTCTCCGCCAGCAGTGACTGCGCTGTCCCGTCCGACAGATCCCGCCGCAGGCGGTCCGGGCGGTAAAGATAGATCAGCACCCGATGCGGCAGCGCCTTGACCGGCAGCACCCGCAAGCCGCGCGGCACCAGGAGCCGATTCAATTCGCGCAGACTTTCGCACAGCCTGCCGTGCTCTTCCCGCGGGCAGGTGAACAGATTTCCGGTCTTCAGCCCCGCCAGCGTCGGCGCTGCTTGGTCGACCAAAATGTGTTCCGACATACGGCTCCCTTCCGGTTAGTTGCAGCTAACCCAATCGGTTTAAAAGCGGTTAGTCTTAACTAACCGTGTTTATTATACCATACCTTTTGCCGCTTGTCAAGAGAAAATCGAAAATTTTTTCAGGAAATTTTTGCACGCCGATGCAAAGCACCGCCGGAACGGCACATGAACAGTCTCCTACAGCGTTTCCGTAAACTCCTCCTCTCAAAAAACACCTTTCCGCCAGCCGGGTGAAGCGAGGGCGGTGCCCCGGGGGCTTTTTCCCTCCGGTTCACTCCCCCGGAAAGATTGCGAAGTCGGAGACGGTCTGCTCGGCAGAGCGAATCAGGTTGGGCTGAGCGGAGGAGAGGAGGAGCCGCATCCGGTAGCCGGAGAGGTAGAAGGCTGCGCGCAGCAGCGGGCTCTCAGTGGCAGGATTCTCCGGAGCATCCGCGTCCTCGGTCGTGGCGGCGTCACCATCCTCCTCGCCAGTCGGCGTGCCAATGTCCGCTTCGGCAGAAAGATCAAGCGTCAGAAAGGGGACCTGCTGCCCGAGCGCGTATAGAATGTCCCAGCCGGAGTCCCCCTCGGCAACCGAAAGCGGAACCGCAACCGATAGCGGAATTTCCTCTCCCAGCGCAGCGCGCAGAGCGGAAAGATAGGCGTAGGTCCGGTCAAACGCCGAGTCCCCGAAGGCAAGCCCCCGCAGCAGAATTTCGGAGCCGCCAAATGAGAGAAATTCGCGCAGGATTGCAGCATCGGTCGCAGCAGCCGTGTAAATGACCGCATCAGTCACGTCACCGGGGAGCCGGACCTGCCAAATTCCGATGAGATAGGACACCCGCTCGACCAGAGCAGACATGCTTCGCTCGGCGTTTCCGGCAGCGTTGGAGGCGGTAGAAAGTCCCAGATACGAGACAACGGGGGAATTGTACAGCATCTCGCCGTCTGCCGTGTTCAACGGGAGCGCCAGCGCGGACGGCGGGTCGCTCCCAAGCGAGGAGAGCGCGGACCCCAGCCGGAAAGCGTAGGCACGGACAGCAGGGGAAGTGCGGCGGGGCGGCGCGTCGGGCTCTTCTTCGGTCAGTCGCCGATAGGTGTCATCGTCCAGGCAGCTGTTGAGAACGTTTCCGGTGATAATCGCCGCAACCAGCACGATTGCCGCAACGATTCCGACAATCGCGCCCGGGGGCAGACTGCCGCGCGCCCGGAGGCGATACCTGCGTCTGATGCGCCGCATCGGGGCACCTCCTTTCGTCAAACCTGTTACCACTATTATACACTACGCAGCCGGGCTTGTCAAGTGCCTGGACGGCAAAAGCAATACAAAAAAGGCTTTCCGGTCTCCCGTTGAAAGCCTTTTCCGTTACAATATCCCGGACAATCTGTCCTTATTTCCTCTTCCGTCCGGTCAGCGCATTCAGCGCAAGGGTGACCAGGACGATCAGGCCGATGACGGCAAAAATTCCGAGCATTCCCTTTCCCATAACCGGCAGTCCCTTCACGAACGCCGACGGGTCAAACTGCAAAAAACGCATACCGTTCACCCCCTTAACCGAAAAAGTTGAGAATCAGCCCGCCGGCGATGACCGACGCAATCTGTCCGGACACGTTCACGCCCATCGACTGCATCAGGAGGAAATTCTGGTTGTCCTCTGCCAGCCCGAGCTTATGCACCACTCTGCCCGACATCGGGAACGCCGAAATGCCCGCCGCGCCGATCATCGGATTGACCTTCTCCCGCAGGAACAGGTTCAGAAACTTTGCAAACAGGACGCCGCCTGCCGTATCAAAGATGAACGCGACCAGCCCAAGCCCGAGAATCAGCAGGGTATCCCATGCGAGAAATTGGTCATACCGCATCTGGCTTGCAATGGTGATGCCCAGCACGATGGTAATCAGGTTTGCCAGCACCTTTTGGGCGGTCTCCGAGAGCGAATCCAGCACGCCGCATTCGCGGATGAGGTTGCCGAACATCAGGAACCCGACCAGCGACACCGACTGCGGCGATACCAGCCCCGCGATGACGGTAATGACAATCGGAAACAGGATGCGCGTCAGCTTTGAGACCTCTTTCCCGCGATAGGGCATACGAATCAGGCGCTCCTTTTTGGTGGTCAGCAACTTGATGACCGGCGGCTGCACAATCGGCACCAGCGCCATATAGGAATACGCCGCCACCATGATGGCACCCAGGTATTTGGAGCCCAGCGTCTGTGCCACGACGATGGAGGTCGGACCGTCTGCCGCGCCGATGATGGCGATGGATGCCGCGTCTTTGACATCGAAGAACATCGACGCCGTGCAGAAGGTAAAGAAGATTCCGAACTGCGCAGCCGCGCCGAAGATCATCAGTTTTGGGTTTGCGAGAATCGGTCCGAAATCAATCATCGCCCCAACGCCGATGAACAGCAGCAGCGGGAACAGCTCATTTGCGATTCCGGCATCGTAAAGGATGGTCAGCGCGCCGTCCGGACCGACCGCGCCGGAGAGCGGCAGGTTGACCAGAATTGCGCCGAAGCCGATGGGGAGCAGCAAAGTCGGCTCCATCCCCCGCTGGATGGCAAGGTAGATCAGCAGCCCGCCGATTGCCCACATGATCAGCATCCGCGCGTCAAAGTTTTCGGCAACGTTCTGCCAGAGAAAGGACAAAAATTCCATACGGTTCACCTCATTTTTCTGAACTTCCGGGTCTTAGCGGAGGGGCAAAAAGCGGCAAGACGCGGGCAGACCGAAAAAAGGTCT
>USMO01000042.1 GCA_900555785.1 uncultured Eubacteriales bacterium
CAAGGCTGCGGACGGCACAACGCCAACCGTTCCGGAACCCGCAAAAGCACCCGAACCGGCAGCGGTCCCGACCTCGGCAGCGCCGGCTGACGACACCGCCGCAGGCTCCGACCTCACCCCGATGCCGGACAATCCGGCAGAAGCCGACGCGGAAACCGAGCGCATCGAGGTGGTGGGCATCCGGTTCCGCTCCTCGGGCAAGGTCTATTACTTCGACCCGCGCGGCAACCGTCTGAATGCGGGCGATTCCGCCATTGTCGAAACCGTGCGCGGGGCAGAGTTCGGTGACGTCAGCTTCGGCAACCGCATGATTCCAAAGGCAGCCGCCGTCACGCCGCTGCGCCCGGTTCTGCGCATTGCAACCCCGGCAGACATCGCACATAACGCGGAAAACCGCGCAAAGGAAAAAGAAGCGCTCCGCTACTGCCAGGAACGCGTGGAGGCGCGCGGGCTGGACATGAAGCTGATTGACGCGCAGGTCGCCTTTGACAACTCCAAGCTGCTCATTTACTTCAGCTCCGAGGGCAGGGTCGACTTCCGCGACCTGGTCAAGGACCTCGCGGCAGCCTTCCGCACCCGGATCGAGCTGCGGCAGATCGGCATCCGGGACGAGGCAAAGATGCTCGGCGGGCTTGGTGCCTGCGGGCGTCCGCTCTGCTGCTCCACCTTCCTGAACGACTTCGGGCAGGTGTCGATCAAAATGGCAAAAGAGCAGAGCCTGTCGCTCAATTCGCTGAAAATCTCCGGCATCTGCGGCAGACTCATGTGCTGCCTGCGCTATGAAGCGGAGACCTACGCAACCGAGGCAAAGCTGACCCCGCCGGTCCATGCAACGGTCAAGACCGCAGACGGCATCGGGACCGTTATTTCCTCCGTGCCGCTTGCCGGGACCGTCAAGGTCCAACTGCAGGACGCACCGGACGCCGAACCGAAGACCTACAGCCGCGATGAGGTGGTCCTGCTTGCCCGGCGCGGGAAACCGCAGGCAGAAGGACAGGAAAACCAGCCGACCGGTAAGAAAAAGCCGGCGCAGGAGAAAAAAACCAGATAAATTGCAAATTTCGCCCCGGGAACCGAAAAAAATTTCGCAAAACCGGTTGCAAAATCAAAAAAATATGATACAATATAGGTGGTAGCATTCCGGGGACAGGGTTCCCCGGCAGTTGCCACTGTATTTTGAAACAGGAGGTTACGGAACAATGGCTTATAAGATTTCTGACGACTGCGTTTCCTGCGGTGCCTGCGCTGAGGCTTGCCCGGTTGAGGCGATCTCGGAAGGCGACGGCAAGTACGAGATCGATGCGGATAAGTGCATCAGCTGCGGCAGCTGCGCTGATACCTGCCCCGTGGGTGCGCCCCAGGAGGCTTGATCTACATCACCGGAGGGCAGGGTGAGCCTGCCCTCAACACGAACACTTTCCGTCCGCAGGAGGAAC
This sequence comes from uncultured Eubacteriales bacterium, assembly GCA_900555785.1. Lineage (GTDB taxonomy): Bacteria > Bacillota > Clostridia > Oscillospirales > CAG-272 > UMGS1865. The sequence goes on from USMO01000042.1 coordinate 1,437, forward strand.
CGATGACAGACCCCATTTCTCTTCTGCCGGACGAGCAACTTGATACAGTAAACGAACGCCTGCGGCTGATCCGGCGAAAAACCGGGCTGACCTTCGGGACCGATGCGTTTCTCCTTGCCGCCTTTGTGCGCCCCCAGCCGGGCGAGCGGGCGGTCGACCTGGGCAGCGGGACCGGAATTCTTTCGCTGCTGCTCTGCGCGAAAGAAAAGGTGCGGGCTGTCACGGCGGTGGAGCTTCAGCCGGTTTATGCCGACCTGACCCGCCGCAACGCAGCACTCAACGGTATGGCAGACCGCATTGCGGTCGTGACCGGTGACGTGCGCACCTTCGGGCAGCGGGAAAGCGCCGGCGAGGTTGGGCTGGTAGTCTCCAATCCCCCCTACATGCGGGCAGGGAGCGGCAGACCGAACCGCTTTGGCGAAAAAGAGCTTGCAAGACACGAAACCGCCGGAGGCATTGCGGATTTCTGCGCCGCCGCGGGGAGAGTTCTGCGCACGGGCGGCAGATTCTGCGTTGTCTGGAAGCCGGAGCGCCTGCGGGAACTATTTACCGCGCTGACCGACAACCGGTTGGAACCCAAGCGCATGACCCTTTTGCATGCGGATGCTACGCACGAGCCATCTGCCGTTCTGGTAGAGGCGGTACAGGGCGCCGCGCCGGATTTGCGCATTACCCCGCCGCTGTTTCTCTACGAAGAGGCGGTCTCGCCGTGCGGAACGCGCCGCCTGACCCCGCAAGCGCAGAAAATTTACGACAGCTGCGAATGGAATCCCGAAAACAGCACAAAACTGAACTTATATAAAAAGCAAAGGAGAGAACACCATGAAAAAGAATGACACCAAAGTCAAGGTCCTTGGCGCAGTCGCCATCGCCGCAGGAGCCGCTATGATTGGCAGAATCATCTATGACTTCAAGAAGATCAGACAGCTGACGAAGGAAGATGCCGACCTGGTCGAGCCCGAAGCAGAAGCACCGGTTGCAGCAGAGCCTGCCCCGGTTGAAGCGCCCGCCGAGGCACCGGCAGCCGAGCCGGTCGAGACCCCGGCTGAAAACGCAGAGGCTCCGGCAGCTGCGGAAAAGGCTGAATAAGCGGCAAAAACCAATGGGACCGTGCGTCAGGCGCACGGTCCTTTTCATGGAGGCACCCCAATGGAACCAATGAAGCATATTCTGGGCGGCGTGCGTCGGGCGCTGGAGGATTACCGGATGATTGCCCCGGGCGACCGGGTGGCAGTCGGCGTGTCGGCAGGAAAGGATTCGCTGACGCTGCTCTATGCGCTGGCAGAGCTGCGCCGCTTTTATCCGGTCCCCTTCACGCTGCACGCCATCACGGTTGACATGGGCTTCCCGGGCGGGACCGACTTCTCCCCGATTGCGGCGCTGTGCGAGCGGCTGGAGGTCCCCTACACGGTCATTCCGACCGAGATTGCCAAAATCGTGTTTGAGGAGCGAAAGGAGCCGTCTCCCTGCTCGCTTTGCGCCAAACTCCGGCGCGGGGCGCTTTACGGCGCAGCGCAGGAACTGGGCTGCAACGCCGTGGCGCTGGGCCATCACCGGGACGACGCCGTGGAAACGCTGCTGCTCAATCTCTTTTTTGAGGGACGGGTGGGCTGCTTTTCCCCGGTCACCGAGCTGTCCCGCACCGGCGTGCGGCTGATCCGTCCCCTGCTCTACCTGCCCGAAAAGGACATCCGCTACTTCGCCGCACGTGCAGACCTGCCGGTCATCCGGTCGGTCTGCCCTGCCGACGGCAACACCGAGCGGGAGGAGATGAAACAGCTGCTGAACGAATGGGAGCGCCGGCACCGCGGGCTGCACCACCGCATTCTCGGCGCCATGCAGCGCGGCGATATTTCAGGCTTCGGGCTGACCGCCCAAGCCCCGACACAACAGGAGGAACCTGATGAATCGTAACAACAAACCGTCCCGCCCCGCAGAAGCCGCCGGTTTTCTGCCGCTCTGCCGCGCCGATATGGAGGCACGCGGCTGGGACCGCCCCGATTTTGTCTACGTCTGCGGCGATGCTTACGTCGACCACCCGTCCTTCGGCGCGGCAATCATCTCCCGCATTCTGGAGGATGCAGGCTACCGGGTTGCCATGCTCTGCCAGCCGGATTTCCGCTCCTGCGATGCGTTCCGGGAATACGGCAGACCGCGCCTCGGCTTTCTGGTCTCCTCGGGAAATATCGACAGCATGGTCGCACATTACACCGCTGCCAAAAAGCGGCGCTCCTTTGACTACTACACCCCCGGCGGCGAGATGGGCAAGCGCCCGGACCGCGCCGTCATTGTTTACACCAACCGCATCCGCGAGGCTTACGGCGATGTGCCGGTGATTCTCGGCGGTTTGGAGGCGTCGCTGCGGCGGTTTGCGCACTACGACTACTGGGACAACAAGGTCCGGCGGTCAATTCTTGTGGACAGCCGCGCGGATATTCTGACCTACGGCATGGGCGAGAACATCCTGCGGCGCATTGCCGAGCTTTTGGACCGTGGCGTACCGGTCAAAAAAATCCGTGACGTGCGCGGTACGGTCTATCTCTGCAACCCGGAGGACCCGGTTCACTACGAGGTTGCCGCAACCTTCGATTACAACGTGCTGAAAAACGACAAGCGCGCCTATGCCGAAGCGTTCGGTATCCAGTACAAGAATCAGGATTCCATCAACGGGCGCGCAATCTGCGAGCGCTACGACAACAAGCTGCTGGTGCAGAACCCGCCGATGCCGCCGCTGGAGCGGGAGGAGTTGGACCATGTTTACGCCCTCCCCTATCAGCGCGCCTACCACCCGTCCTACGCTGCCGCCGGAGGGGTCCCCGGCATCGAGGAGGTGCAGTTTTCGCTGACGCACAACCGCGGCTGCTTCGGCGGCTGCAACTTCTGCGCGCTGGCGTTCCACCAAGGGCGGACCGTGCGGTCCCGGAGCATGGAAAGCGTGGTGGAAGAAGCGAAAAAGATCACCGCGCTGCCCGGCTTCAAGGGCTACATCCATGACGTTGGCGGTCCGACGGCAAACTTCCGCTATCCCGCCTGCGAGAAGCAACTGGAGCACGGTGTCTGCGCAAACCGCAAGTGTCTGGCACCCAAACCGTGCAAAAACCTGCGGGTCGACCACAGCGAATACATGCAGCTGATTGAGCAGATCGAAGCGCTGCCGAAAGTCAAAAAGGTCTTCATCCGCAGCGGCATCCGGTTTGACTACCTGATGCTGGACCCGAGCGACGCCTTTTTCCGCAAACTGGTGCGCGACAACGTCAGCGGGCAGCTGAAGGTTGCGCCGGAGCATTGCTCGGACGCCGTGCTGTCCTGCATGGGCAAGCCCTGCTTCGCCGTCTACGAGGCGTTCCGCGAAAAGTTCTTCCGCATCACAAAAGAGCTTGGCAAGGAGCAGTATCTGGTCCCCTACCTGATGTCCAGCCATCCCGGCTCCACCCTGAAGGATGCCATCGAGCTGGCGCTCTGCCTCAAGCGCAACCACTACGCGCCCGAGCAGGTGCAGGACTACTACCCCACCCCGGGAACTGCGTCCACGGTCATGTTCTACACCGGAATCAACCCGCTGGACATGAAGCCGGTCTACGTTGCCACCGACTATCACGAAAAGCAGCTGCAGCGCGCGCTTCTGCAGTTCAACCGCCCGCAAAACGCCCCGCTGGTGCGTGAAGCACTCCGCAAAGCAGGTCGCGAGGACCTCATCGGCTACGGTCCCGACTGCCTGGTCCGCCCCGAAACCACCCAAGACCGCCGCCCCGCACCGAAAGCCAATGTCCCACGAACCGGAAAGCGGAATAATAAACCGGTGGCCCTCGAAAAGCTGCCTGAGAAGCGTACCGAAAAAAAGCAGTTCCACAGCAAATCAGCCTCGGTCAAAGCCGCTCCCGCTGTCAGTCGCACCCAAAAAGGCGGACCGAAAAAGCGGTAAGCATTGCCCAGCAGCTTTTCGCCCACCGTTACAAAAGCACCGCCCGCAGGCGGTGCTTTTCTGATTTCATGATTCAGATTTCGGAATATCGCCATCGGTGCAATGCACAGTGCAGAGGGTTCTCCACTTCCTCCACATCACTGAACTTTCATCCCATTGCGCTTTTGTTCCACCAAAAGTGATATTTGTAATATTCTCACATGAACCAAACGCACTATAGTCAATATACCGCACACTTTTCGGAATGATAACGTTAGTAAGGTTCTCACAGTGAGCAAAGGTATCGACCTGGATTTCTCTCACCCCATTGGGAATTGTAATGCTTGTCAAACTGCTACATTCCAAGAACGCTGAACGCCCAATGTTCACCACACTATCCGGAATTATAATACTTACCAAATCTTTGCAACGAGCAAATGCCCCATCTTCAATGTTCGTCACACTATCCGGAACTGTAATACTTACCAAATCCTTGCAGCCAGAAAAGGCTCCCTTCCCAATGCTTGTCACACTGCCATCCGTCGGTATTACACTATTTTTACATCCCAAAATCAACGACTTATTATTTACATCGATCAAGCAGTTTCCTGCTGATCGATATGCTTGATTTCCTTCACCAACGTCAATACTCAATAAATTGCATTCAGAGAATGCTTCATCTCCGATGCTCGTTACACTATCCGGAATTGTGACATGAACTAAATTTCTGCAAAAACAGAACGCCATTTTCCCAATATATACCACGCCATTTGGAATCACAATTTTTTTCAAACCGGCCGCTAAAAACGCAGAATTACCGATACGCTTCACGTTTTTCGGAATCGTGATCTCCTCCAAAATCAAACACGAAGAGAATCCGTTGTCGCCAATCTCTGTTACGCTGTCCGGCAGCAACACCCTTGTCAGATTGGTACATTCAGAAAATACCCAATTATTTATTTTAGTTATACCATCCGGAATCGCAATACTACTCAAGCTGCCACATCGTAGGAATGCCCCCTCGCCGATACTCGTCACTCCCTCCGGTATCGTAACATTTTTCAAATCATCACAATTACTGAATGCATACGGACCAATTGCTACCACACTACCATCGGAGGGAATTATGCTATCGTTACATCCTAAAATCAGGGTTTTTGAATCTGTAATAATCAAACAGTTTCCGTCAGAGTGATATTTTTTATTATTTTTCCCTACAGTTATACCGGTCAATCCATGGCATTTCTGAAAAGCAGAAGCGTCAATAAATAACACTCCATCCGGTATTGATAGATTATCGAGGTAATACGATTCATAGAAGGCATACGGACCAATATACTTTATGCTTTCCGGAAGAGTAAAACTAAACAAGGTATGACCGCAAAAGGCTGAGTGACCTATACCAATCGTGCCCTTTCGAATTATCACATTATCATCATTTTCGCAATCAATGACCCAATTTCCTACATAAGAGCAGCCGCCTTCTTTTTCAATCAAGCCATTACAATCGTAAAATGCTTCTTTTCCAATGCTCATTACACTATCAGGAATCGTAATGTTCACCAGACTAACACAACCAGAAAAAGCGGAATCACCAATGCGCGTGACACTATTTGGAATCGTAATATTTGTCAGACTTTCACAACCCAAAAAAGCAGAATTGCCAATGCGCGTGACACTATCCGGAATCGTAACACTTTTCAAATTCGTGCATTGTGAAAAGGCACGATTAGCGATGTAAACAATTCCCGCTTTCAGGGTTACCGCGGTCAGTTCAGAATCAGCAGAGATTGCACAATTTCCGGCATAAGTAATACCGTTTTCATTTTGTAACAGATTCTCATAACCACCAAGTTCAATCGGGTCCATTTCAACAAGGGTTTTCGGCAAAACCAAATCAACAAAATGGTCTCCCATTGCAAATTGATATTTTTCCAACAGCTTTGCCTTTTGTGCATCATCTAAATTTGACTTGCGAATCTCATCCCGGAAATAGCGGTACTCCGATTTAATCGTTTCCTTTGTGAAGGAGGTATATTTCTTTAAATATTCCTGAATATTCAAAACTTCATAATACCCTGCCTCGCTTGCAAAAGTACGAACCGACATATTGACGCCGTTCGGATCGGCAATCGGATATTTCTCCAAAAAAGCATCTCTTTCTTCCTGCGTCTTCAATGTAAAGAATTTGTCTTTTTCAAAATAACAATCTACTTTCGAAATATAAAAATCAGTTTCCTCTTTGCTTGCACCAAGTTCCCCGCGCTCCCCGGCTTCCCTCAACGGGGTCATAATGGAATCCTGGTAGGTTTTTTCAGAAATTACTAACGGGATACCATAATTCTCACAGGTATTGTCACCGCCTTTGAAATGCGTCACCGTATCTCCAGCAGGGCTTTTTCCCGGAATTTCAACCGTGAAGTCCTCCCCCGTCCAATTTGGATTAAGAGCCAGCCGTGCAGTACAATACCCGGTGCCCGGAATATCCTTCGGAAAATCGATTCGGTAGGGCTTTCCGTCAAAATAATCCGGCAGATTTTCCGGAGACTGTTCACCGGATTCCGTGCCTTGGGATGGCTTCCGGTTGCAGGCAATCAGCACACCTCCAACCAGCAGAATGAGCAGCAACAGAGCAAGCATTCGGGGCATTATTCGTTTCATGTTTTTCTTCCTTTCGTTTCTCATTATTCCGATCTCAGCATTTTTCGGAATAGCATTCTCCCACATTATATCACTTTTCAAAATACTTGTCAAGAGCTTTTTTCAAAAAAATTCTATTATAGCCACAAAAAATTAAGGAAACGGGGAATATGCTAAAATTATATTTTATGTAGCTGAGAGAGTTTCTGCAAAGGTGGACATTAAGTGGCTACCAAGATTCCGCTAACCAAAAAAGCGGAACGACACACGGGTCGTTTCCTACAAGATGAACAAACAGCACCCCCAAAAAGCCGCACCCCGCCGAGCGCAGCAATGGCGGTCCCAATACAGACCCCGAACGTTACCCGAGTCCCGTTAGAAGCCCCCTAAGCGGGGTTTGGGGCAGCGCCCCAAGGTCTCACCCCTCCAAAGGCAGCAGGGAGAAAACGTCTTCGATATCGCCGGCACCCATGATGAGGAGGAGGTCACCGTCGCGAACCACCTCGGGGAGACGGCTGGCAAGGTCGCGAACGCCGCCGCAAAACTCTGCTTTGGAACCGATCGCGTGGGCTAAGTCGGCAGAGGAAACGCCGCTTTCGTTGACCTCGCGTGCCGCGTAAATCTCCGCAAAATAAACACGGTCCGCCAGATCGAACGCATGCACAAAATCGTCGAACAAACCAACCGTGCGGCTGTAGGTGTGCGGCTGATAGGCGCAGATTACACGCCGGTAGCCCAACTCCTTCGCACCCGCCAGCGTGGCTTCAATCGCGCTGGGATGGTGCGCGTAATCGTCGTAAACCACAGCCCCGCCGAGATGCCCGCGGTACTCCATCCGCCGCCGAATGCCCCGGAAGGTCCGTACAGCCGAGGCGATCTCCCCCGGCTTCCGCCCGCACAGATACGCCGCCGCAGCCGCCGCAAGCGCATTGTACACCTGAAACCCGCCGGGCTGCGACAGCTCCAACCGGCAAAGCGTTTCACAGTGGCAGAGCAGATCAAACGACCGGAACCCGCCGCGATCGACAATGTTGACCGCGCGGAAATCCGCATCCGGATAGGTCCCGAACGTCACCGAAGCCCCCGCAGGCAGACCCGCCATCGCAAGGTCCGTGTCGGCATCGTCCGCATTCCAAAGCGCCCTGCCGCCGTGGCTGACCGCCCGCTCCGCAAACGCCCGGAAGGATGCGCGCACCTGCCCGATGCTGTGAAAATAGTCGATATGGTCCATCCCGATGTTGAGGATTACCGCCAGCGTCGGGTTGAAATCCAGAAACGAATCCTTGTATTCGCACGCTTCAAACACAAACTCGTCCCGCCCCGCGCCGATGCGGCAGGATGTATCGCCAAATTCGACCGATTCCGCGCCGCCCATGACCGTCGGGTCCCCGGACGCAAGCAGAATATGCGCCAGCAGCGCCGTCGTGGTGCTCTTGCCGTTCATGCCCGAAACGCCGATGCGGTGCGCAAACCGCATCATCAGGTAGCCGAGATAGTCCGCGCGCGAAATCAGCGGCAGCCCCCGGCGCAGCGCCTCGCGGTATTCGGGATTGTCCGGCGAGATGGCAACCGTGTAGACCACCGCGTCGCAACCGGCAAGCTGGGCAGCATCGTGCCCGATGAAAACCGTCGCGCCCGCCTCCCGCAAATGCGCAAGCCTTGCGCTCTCAGTCCGGTCGGAGCCGCTGACACGGGTCCCATCGGAAAGCGTCAGCAGCGCCAGCGCGTACATGCTCACGCCGCCGATACCGATGAAAAACAGGTGCCGGCAGCCGGAGATCAGCCGTTCCAGCTCCTCCGCTCCGTTGTGGGTATTGGTCAAAGACATGTTCCGTCTCCTTTCTCCGGGCTTCTCCGGACATTTACAGAATATGCGCTGTTTCGCGCACGTGTCACGCGGATTTGTGAAACCCCTGCCGAAAAAAGAGAACAGATATTCACAGAAAAATCCGTGTCCCATTGAATAATTATCACAAACATATTTTATACTATAAGCATCAAAGGACCGCAAGTCCAATACCATACGGAGGTTCACATCATGCAAATCACCGATATTAAAGTCAGAAAGCTCTTCAATGAAGGTCCGATGAAGGCAATCGTGTCCGTCACTTTTGACGGTCAGCTCGCCGTCCACGACATCAAAGTCATCTACGCGCGGGACAAGTTCTTCATTGTTATGCCCAGCAGAAAAAATCCGGATGAAACCTATCGGGACATCGTACATCCCATCAACGCGCAGTTCCGTGGGGTGCTCGAGTCCGCTGTTGTTGAAGCTTACGAAGCAGCTCTCGCGCAGCAGGAGGCAGAACAGGCTCAGGCAGCCGCCGAAGCCAAGGAAGCCGAAAGCACCGCAACGGTCTGATCTTCCAAAAATGAAATTGCCGCAGATGCCGCTGGTGTCTGCGGCTTTTTTGCGGGAAGGACATGGCGCTGTGATGACGTGGTGGGCTGGTTGTTATGTGATTCCTATATGTTTTGTCCGTTTTGGATAGTGATTGACTGGATTGCCTCTGAATATCGGAGATCCCGCCTGCTGGCGCCCCTGCGGGGTTCGACTACGCGGCGTTTTTGGGTGGTCGCGCTCGCCCTTTCACCCCGTCGCG
>USMO01000043.1 GCA_900555785.1 uncultured Eubacteriales bacterium
ACCGAACAGATCATGATGCAGCTTTATCCCGAGATTTATGCCTGCGTCGGCTGCAATGCCTGCACCAAGAGCTGCACGCAAGGGCTGAACGTCATGCAGTACATCGCTTACGCGCAGAGAGGGGAGTTCGACAAGTGTGCCGAGGCATCCTTTGACTGCGTAATGTGCGGCGTCTGCTCGTCGCGTTGCCCTGCCGGTATCTCGCATCCGCAGGTTGCCATGCTGGCGCGCCGTCTCAACGGCAAGTACCTGGCGCCGAAGTCCGAGCATCTGGAAGAGCGCGTGAAGGAGATTCAGGACGGCGATTTCAACGATCTGATCTCTGCCCTGATGGGCAAGCCGGTTGAGGAGCTCAAAGAGCTTTACAACAACCGGGAAATCGAGAAATAAGGGGGGCAGCAGAATGTACGCAAAGGAATTTCAGGAATCCCTCGCCAAGGTGGAAGCCGCGCGCGAGGCGAACATTGCATACGAGCCTGCCCGTATGACTGCGGATGAGAAGGATGCCCTGCTGGCGGCTTACCATCCCGACTACAAAAAAAGCGAATTTGCAACGCTGAAGATCGGTCCGAACAAGGGCGAATCCATCCCGCACGAGCTGTGCGAGATGCTGCAGGCGCACAGCCGCATTCAGGCAGGGGACGTTGATCTCAACGATGTCCGCTATGATGTGGATGTGCTGATTATCGGCGGCGGCGGCGCGGGCGCATCGGCAGCAATTGAAGCCGATAACGCAGGTGCCAAGGCGATGATCGTGACCAAGTTGCGCATCGGCGATGCCAACACCATGATGGCAGAGGGCGGCATTCAGGCGGCTGACAAGCCGAACGATTCGCCGGCAATCCACTTCCTGGATGCGTTCGGCGGCGGTCACTACGCTGCAAAGCGCGAGCTGCTGGCAAAGCTGGTCTGCGACGCGCCGGAGGCGATTCAGTGGCTCTCGAACCTCGGCGTGGAGTTTGACAAGGCGCCGGACGGCACCATGATTACCACCCACGGCGGCGGAACCTCGCGCAAGCGGATGCACGCGGCAAAGGACTACTCCGGCGCCGAGATCATGCGCACGCTGCGCGATGAAGTGCTCAACCGGCAGATTCCGGTGGTCGATTTCACCTCGGCAATCGAGCTGATTCTGGACGAAAACGGACACGCAGCCGGTGCGGTCCTGATGAACATGGAGACCAAGGAACTGATGGTCGCACGTGCAAAGACGGTTATCATCGCAACGGGCGGTGCCGGACGGATGCACTATCAGGGCTTCCCGACTTCCAATCACTACGGCGCAACGGCAGACGGTCTGGTGCTGGGCTACCGCGTTGGCGCAAAGCTGCTGTATGCCGACACGCTGCAGTACCACCCGACCGGCGCGGCTTACCCGCAGCAGATTTTCGGCGCGCTGGTGACCGAAAAAGTGCGTTCGCTGGGTGCAAAGCTGGTCAACCGCGACGGCAAGGTCTTCATGCACCCGCTGGAAACGCGTGACGTGGCTGCGGCATCCATCATTCGGGAATGCTCCGACCGTGCAGAAGGCGTTGACACCGGCAGCGGCGAGGCGGTCTGGCTGGATACGCCGATGATTGAGAAGATCGGCGGCGAGGGCACGATTGAGCGCCGGATTCCTGCCATGATGCGGATGTTTGCAAGCTACGGCATTGATATTCGCAAGGAACCGATTCTGGTCTATCCGACTCTGCACTATCAGAACGGCGGTCTGGACATCACCGTTGACGGCATGACCCCGAACGTGGAGAACCTCTACGTTGCGGGCGAGGCGGTTGGCGGTATCCATGGGCGCAACCGGCTGATGGGCAACTCGCTCTTGGACATCATCGTCTTCGGCAGAAGCGCCGGACAGCATGCGGCTGCGAAGGCGAAGGACGTCAAGGTCGGAAAACTGACCCTGGACCACATTGCAAAATTCGACAAAGAGCGCGAAGCTGCCGGCATTGTGACCGATGCGGTCTCGCCGAAGCTGCTGCCGGATTACCGCAGAAAATTCAACTGAGAAAGCTGTGAAATAACATGATTACAGATTTACTGGAAGCATTGACCATCTTCTGTTTCGGTCTGTCCTGGCCGATTTCCATCCGCAAATCCATCGTTTCCCGCACCGCCAAGGGCAAGAGCCTGTTCTTTGAGGTCTTCCTGCTCATCGGCTATGCCTGCGGCATCGTCAGAAAGATCATTCAGGTCGCCGGCGGGAGCAGCGGATTCCTGTTCTACCTGAGCTTCTTCTTCTACGTGCTGAATTTCATCGAAATCTCGGTTGACGTGGCACTCTATTTCCGCAACAAGAAGCTGGATGCCATCGCAGACGCCCAGGCGGCTGCACAGTCCGGCAAGAACTAACGAAAAAACAAAAGGCATGACGCTTGGCGTCATGCCTTTTTTGCGAAATTCTTTTTGCAGGGGTTGCAAAAGCGGGGAAAACGTGGTATAATAAAAAGGTTGAAAACGCAAAAGGGGATTTGGAATATGGTGAACAAAGTGAAATGGCGGGAAATTGCAAAAGACTACTTTTTTATGATTCTCGGGACCTGCATTCTCGCCGTTGCAATCAACGTCTTCATGGCGCCGAATAAGGTGTCTGCCGGCGGCATTACGTCGCTGGGCACGATTCTTTTGCATCTGTTCGGGGTCCGGATTTCGATTACAAACCTGGTGTGCAACGTGGTGCTGTTCGTGTTCGGGTTCCGCAAGCTGGGCAGATATGCCGTCATTCAAACGGCGTCCGGCATTGTGCTGCTCTCGCTGTTCCTGGAGCTGACCTCCAAAATCCCGGTCTACACCGGCGATATTCTGATTGCGTCCCTGACCGGCGGCACGCTGATGGGTGTGGGCGTTGGTTTGGTGGTCCGGCAGGGGGCATCGACCGGCGGCAGCGACTTTGCGGCGCTGATCTTTCACCGGCTTTTGCCGCACGTTTCGGTGGCTGCGTGGATTATGCTGCTTGACTGCGGCATCGTGCTGGTGTCGGGTATCGTCTTCAGGAGCTTTGCGGTCACCTTTTATTCGGTGCTGGCGCTGTTTGTCTGCTCGCTGCTGACCGACAAAATCATCACCTTCGGTGACAGCGCAAAAATGGTGCAAATCTTCTCCTCGCATGCGCAGGAGATTACCGACCACATCATCAAGGATTTCGAGCGCGGCGTGACCGGCATTCACTGCGTGGGAATGTTTGAGAAGAACGAAACGCTGATGCTGGAATGCGTGGTCAAGCCCCGGGAGCTGCCGCAGTATCTGAGCCTGGTCAAGCAGATCGACCCGAGCGCCTTTGTCATCATCGGAAACGTGCAGGAGGTCCTGGGCGAGGGCTTCAAGGATATGGAATGAGGAACCGGAACGCGGTGCCGCCCGGCGGTGCTGCGTTCCGGTTTTCTGTCAGCTTTTGGCAAAGAAGTCGCCCGAAAATCGCAAAAGGGCTTTACAAAACGGGCTTTTTGTGATACAATATAGGAAAGGATATGCAAGAAACAGAGGTGATCTCCCATGAAATGTCCTGCCTGCGGATACCCGGAAAGCAAGGTCATCGATTCCCGTCCTGCATCGGAAGGGTTCAGCATTCGCCGCCGCCGGGAATGTCTTGCCTGCCAGAAGCGGTTTACCACATTTGAAACCATCGAGACCATTCAGCTGATTGTGGTCAAGAAAAGCGGTGTCAAGGAACTGTTTGATAAGCAGAAACTGCTCAGCGGCGTTTTGAAATCAACCGAAAAACGACCGGTTGATGCCATTGCGCTGGTAAACGAGATTGAAGCCGAACTGCAGAACTCGCTGCGGCAGGAGGTCACCTCTACCGAAATCGGCGAGATGGTCATGCGCAAACTCAAGGCGGTTGACGAGGTGTCCTACGTCCGCTTTGCATCGGTCTACCGCGAATTTCGCGATATTGATACCTTCCTCTCGGAGATCCGGGACCTGAAGCGCCAGCTGCAGGAGCGCACCGACCGGGAATGAGCCGAATTTGGAATCCGTGGCACGGGTGTCACCGTGTCAGCGAGGGATGCCGCAACTGCTATGTCTTCCGCATTGACGGCGGGCACGGGCAGGATGCCGGCGAGGTCCGGATCAACGCCGACTTTCTGCTCCCGCTCAAACGGCAGCGCAGCGGCGCCTGGCGGGTCGAGCCTGGGGAGACGCTTTACACCTGCTTTTCCTCCGATTTTCTCCTGCCGGACGCGGACGAATGGCGCCCGGATGTCTGGCGCATGATGCGCACGCGCGGGGACGTGCAGTTTGTCTTCTTCACCAAGCGCATTGAGCGGCTGGAGGCGGTCCTGCCGCCGGATTGGGGCGACGGCTACCCGAATGTCACAATCGGCTGCACCTGCGAGAACCGGGACCGCGCCGATTTTCGGTTGCCGCTGTTTTTGCGGCTGCCGATCCGGGAGCGGTTGATTGTCTGCGAACCGCTCCTGGAGGCGATTGACCTGAAGCCTTACCTGATGGGCGGCTTGGTGCGCGAGGTCTGCGTCGGCGGAGAATCGGGCGAGCAGGCGAGAGCCTGCGATTTTGCTTGGGTCGAGCAGATTTTTTCTGACTGCCGCGCCTGCGGGGTCCGGTTTTCCTACCACCAGACCGGCGCGCTACTGATCCGGAACGGCAGGACCTACCGCATCCCGCGCAAAGAGCAGCAGTCCCAGGCAGCACGGGCAGAAGCCATGCTGCGGGCAGCCGCCCGGCCCGGATAAACGTTCAGTTGTATCGGAGGAACCTATGTTTGCCCGAAAAAGATCAATCGCGTGTTTGCTCGCGCTTCTCCTGACGGCGCTTGCGCTGCTGTCCGCATGCCGGACCGTTCCGGACGCGGATGGCCCGTCTGCCGCCGCGCTCCCGGCTTTGCGAATCGGAAGCGACGAGTATCTGCCGTATTTCTACATCGATAAAGACGGCGATTTTGCGGGAATCGATGTCGATCTCGCGCGGGAGGCGTGCCGCCGCTTGGGACTGCGCGCGGAATTTTACCAGATTACCTGGAACAACAAGGACGAATACCTGGAGAACAGGGAGATTGACTGCCTGTGGGGCAGCTTCAGCATGTCCGGGCGGGAGGACCGCTACACCTGGGCGGGTCCCTATATGACCAGCCGCCAGGTGCTGATGGTGTCGGACAGCAGCGATATTCAGACGCTTGCCGACCTGGAGAACCGGCGCGTTGGCGTGCAGTTTACCTCCAAGCCGGACGAGCTGTTTTCGGCGGGCGCGGATGCGGGATACCCGCAGATCAAGTATTTATACTGCTTCTCGGGGACCGAGGATCTCTTGGCTGCGCTGCGTAAAGGCTATGTGGACGCCATTGCGGGGCATGAGACCATGCTCCTTGAGCACATGAAAACCGCAACCAGACGCTATCGGATTCTTGAAGAACCGTTGCTGGAGGTCTCGCTCGGGGTTGCGTTTGCCAAGACCGGTGACGCACGCCTGGCAGAGCAACTGGACCGGGTGCTGGCGGAAATGCGCGAGGACGGCTTTGTTGCAGAAGTGCTGAGGCGCTACGGCGTGGATCCGGGAAGGGCGGTGATTCCGTCATGACCCGGAAAGTACACAGGCACCTGAGCGCCTTTTCCAAAAAGATGCTGTTGATTCTTGGGCTGATCGTTGGCTGCGTTGCCATGCTGTCAACCGAGTTCATTTTCGGCTCGCGCTCGGCGCTGCTGTCTGCCCGGCGGCGAATGGAATCGGAAAGCCGTTATATCGCGGAGCAGTGCATCCTGTACGATGAGGTCGGCTCGGAAGAGGAGACAAAAAGTCTGATTCGCGTTGCCGACAAGGCGCAGCAGCTGCAGCGCATCTTTTCGGACGAGGACTCCGGCTTTGACGAGGAGACGCTGCTGACCTACATGGACAACCTGCGCCTGACCGGCGTGGTGATGACCGACGAGACTGCCGGAACGGTGCAGTACTTTATGCCGTCGGACAGTGCGCCGGATGTCTGGGCCGAGATTCTGAAGGAATCCGTGTCGGTGAAGGAGAACCTGCGCAAGGTGTTTTCCGACCGCTTTTTCTCCGAAGACGGCTACTGCTATGACTATTCAGTTGTCGGGCGGCGGGATACGACCGGCATAATTCTGTGCTATATTCGGCAGGAGGCAAGCGCCGTGCAGGGTACCGAGTTGTCGGTGCGCACGCTGCTATCCGGCTATTCCTTTGCAGTCGGCGGTGTTGTTGCTGTCACCAACGGCAAAACGGTAATCGGCAGCAATGACGAGTCGCTGATCGGGCTATCGTCTGCCGAGGCAACACCGGTCCGTCTGGCGCAGAGTGCGAAGACGACGAACGGGATTCTGTCGCGCGTTTCGATTGGCGGGACCTCCTATTTCACGCTTTGCGGCAGAAGCAAGAACTACTGCGTGTATCTGTTTTACCCGACCACCGAGGTGTACACCTCGCGCACCGTGCTGCTGTCCTATTCTGCCATTGTCTACGGCATTCTGGCAGGGCTGGTGCTGCTGTTCGGGTTCCGCATCGAAAGCCGCCGCAGAATCAGTGAGATGAAAAGCGCTGAGCGCTATCACGAGGAGCTGAACCGGTTGGCGAACGATGCAATTCGCGCCAACGAGGCAAAAACCGACTTTTTGCGCCGTATGAGCCACGACATTCGCACGCCGGTCAACGGCATTCGCGGCATGCTGGACATGGCGGAATATTACGACGGGGACACCCAAAAGCGCAAGGAGTGCTACGACAAGATGCGGGAAGCCTCCGGCTATTTGCTGGAATTGGTGACCGACGTGTTGGACATGAGTAAGCTGGAGCAGGGCGATGTCATCTGGAAGGATGAAAAGTTCCGGGTCGATCGCGTATTTGACGAAATCTGCACGATGATGCGGCAGCAGGCTCGGGAAAAGGGCGTTGAGCTTTCGGACGGAACCGACGGGATTCGGCATCCGTTCCTGATCGGCAGTGCGGTCTCCTTCAAGCGGATCTGCCTGAATCTGATCGGCAATGCGCTGAAGTACAACCATCCGGGCGGGACGGTCAGCGCGACCTGCCGCGAGGTTGGGGTACACGGCGACAGCGCCGTTTTTGAATTTGTCTGCGCGGACACGGGCATTGGGATGAACCCCGACTTTATGCGGCACATGTATGAGCCGTTTGCGCAGGAGGACCGCTCTTTCAAATCCTCCTACAACGGGACCGGCTTGGGTCTTGCCATTGTCAAAAAGCTGGTGGACCGGCTGGGCGGCGAGATTACGGTCAAGAGCCAGCAGGGCATTGGGACGACCTTCACGGTTACCATGTCCTTCCGCATTGATTACGACGGCAGGGAGATGCCGCGCGAAAACGCCATGCAGACGCTGCGCGAGGACGGCAACAGTCTGCTGCGCGGGGCAAAGATTCTGATTGCCGAGGACAACGACCTGAACATGGAAATTGCGCAGTTCATTCTGGAGCGCTCGGGCGCAACGGTGGTCCGCGCATACGACGGCAAGGAGGCTGTGGAGACCTTCATGGCGTCCAAGCCGGGGGAGATTGACCTGATTCTGATGGATCTGATGATGCCGGTGATGGATGGGATTCTCGCAACGCAGGTCATCCGCGCTTCGGGGCATCCGGATGCGAAAACGGTCCCGATTGTTGCCATGACCGCGAATGCATATTCGGACGACGTGGAACGTTCGCTACAGTCCGGCATGAACGGGCACCTGGCAAAGCCGCTGGATGCGCGCCAGCTGGTTGATGTGGCTGCGGAATATTACGAAATGCGAAAGGCTGGGGGGAAGAGCGATGACGGTAATGGAATGCTATAAAGCGGCCGGCGAGGACTACGCCGCTGTGTTGGCGCGTTTTGGCAGTGCGGAGATGGTGGCACATTTCTGCCGCCGCTTCCTGGAGGACCGCAGCTTTGCGGATCTGACCGAAGCGATGGAACGTCAGGATGCCGTGTCTTCTTTTCGCGCCGCGCACACACTCAAGGGAATCTGTCTCAATCTCGGGTTCTCTACTCTCGGCTCTGCAGCCTCGGATCTGACCGAGCGTCTTCGCGGCGGCACCCTCGATGGCTCCGCTGCCGACTATGCCCGCACCGTATCCGCCTACCGCGCCCTTCGCACCGCGTTTGACGGGGTGTGAGGGATGGCAAAACCAAAGACCTCGGGGCAAAGCCCCGAGGTCTTCAAAACATCCGGTCAATATCCTCGCGGGTGAAACGCTGGGACCTGTCGCAAAAGCGGCAGTTGACGGTCAGAACAGGGGGCTTGCCCTCGGCGACCTGTTCGTCCAGCATTTTCAGAAGCTCAGGCTTGCCGAGCGTGATCAAAGCGCGCGTGATGCGGTCCCGGCTGCAGGTGCAGCGGTAGGCAACATCGAGCTCATCGAAAATATCGTAGGGGATGTCGCGCAGGGCAATGTCAGCAATGGCTTGGTTGGTCATGCCGGAATCGAAGAGCGCGGAGACGTTGGAAAGCTCGCGCGCGTTCCGCTCCAGCAGATCGATCACGTGCGCATCCGCAAAGGGGAGCAGCTGAACCAGTACCCCACCGGCAGCGCGGCAGGTCCCATCGGTTTCGATCAGGACCCCAAGCGCGCAGACTGTCGGAATCTGCTCACTTTGCGCAAAATAGGCGGCAATGTCCTCGGCAATCTCTCCGCTGACCAGCTCAATGGAGCCGTTGTAGGGCTCGTCACCGCCCATGTCGCGCACAATGGTCAAAAGCCCGCGCCCGACCGCGCCGCCGACGTCCAGCTTTCCGTTCGCCTTCAGCGGCAGATCGACAGCGGGATTCTGAATGTACCCGCGCACGTTGCCGATGTAGTCGGAGACCGCAATGACCTTTCCCGCAGGACCGTCACCGTTCAGCGTAACGGTGATGCTGTCGGTCTTCTCGCCAAGCATCGACCCCATAATCGAGGTCGCGGTCAAAAGCCTGCCAAGCGTGGCAGAAGCGGTTGGGGTCGTGTGATGGTAGCGGATCGCTTGGTTCACGATTTCGGTGGAATTGATAACATGAATCCGCGCGCTGCCGTCCTGCGTCATGGCGCGGAGAATGGTTGATGACATATGATGCACTTCCTTTTTATTTGATCGCGCGGGCACAGAAATACCAGCGCTCGGTCCCGGCATCCGGCGCGGAGAAATCCCAATCCGCAAACACGCCCAGCAGCTCCATGCCGGAGGCGGTCAGCGCGACGGTGATTTCCTCCATCGAATAGCAGCGCTCCTGCTGGTGCTCGTCCGAGCGGAGATAGAAACCGTCCGGCTGTTCTTCGAAAATGGAAAGATCGAAGTCGCAGATGCGGGCTTCGGCATCGTAATGGTTCTGCCAGGCGCAGAAAACGTCTGCCGTGCCGTCCGGCGTCGGCTGCTCGTCCTCCAGCACATAGGCGTTGTCACCATAGACGCGGCGGAACTTTTCGGGCGTGTTCATGTCAAAGAGAAACAGCCCGTTCGGGTCGAGGTAATTGTGGACCGTGCGGAAACAGAGTTCGAGATCGCCGTCTGCCAGGAGATAGTTGAGGCTGTCGAGGCAGCAGGTGACCGCGCCGACTGTACCGTACAGCTCAAACGTGCGCAGATCCTGCTCCAGAAGCAGCGTGCCGGAGCCATCCGGCTTGGTATCGTAGGCAACCGACAGCATGTCGGCGCTGCCGTCGACCCCGATCATGTCGTAGCCGCGCCGCGCCAGTTCGTGCGTCATGCGCCCGGTCCCGCAGGCAAGATCCAGCACCAGCTCCGGCTTTTCCGGCAGCCAGCGCGCAAAGCAGCGCTCGATGAAATCCGCCCATGCGCGGTAGTCGATTTCCCGGCTCAGCAGATCGTAAACGCCAGCCAGCGCGCGGTAGCCCTCGCAGCCGCTCATAGCTCGGTTGCCGCCCGGCGGCTCTCGCGGCGCTCTGCCTGATCCAGTCGCTCCAGCACGGTCAGGTATCCGTCGCTTCCGTATTTCAGGCAGCGGTTGACCCGGCTGATGGTGGCGGTGGAAAGACCGGTCTGCGCGGCGATTTCGGAATAGACGCAGTTGTCGGAGAGCATTTTTGCCGCCTGCAGTCTGCGGGACATTTCGGTCAGCTCCGAAATGGTGCAGATGTCCTCAAAAAAGGAAAGGCATTCCTCCGGGGTCTGGAGCGTGAGCACCCCGCGGATGAGGTATTCGATGTTTTTGTCCGGCTTGCGATTTGCCATAGTGGAATCCTTTCTGACTGTTTCGTTTCTCCTTATTATCATACCACAAAACGGCGAAAAAGTAAAGGGGATAACCGAAAAAGATTCGGATCATTCCCGTGCCGTGCGCAAAAAAAGCAGCGGCACTGCCGAAAAAGGGCGCACCGCTGATACGGATGCCGGAATCAAAGGGAAAAGAGCTTGATTGCACGGATGGCGGGGACATCAGCGTTCTCGGGGGACGGGACCGCCTCGCCGAGTGCGAAGAAGCCCAGGGCACCGCAAAGCCGAACCCGTGTGCCGACGGGAACCGTTACCCGCAGTTTTTGCTCCGCTACGGCACAGCCGCTGCGGATGAGCTTTTCGTGAAACGCGCCAAGCTGCACGGCGGGCAGAGCGGTAAACAGCTGCTCGGTCGGAATCAGCAACGCGG
>USMO01000044.1 GCA_900555785.1 uncultured Eubacteriales bacterium
ATCCGTATGAACTACGACTCCATCGCCTACGCGCAGGAGATGGTACGGGCCATGAACGGCATCCGGTTCCCCGAGCTGTACCGCGACACCGATACGCTCGGCTGGGAAAAACGGTTTGCCGACACGCTGGAACAGCTCTGCGGGCTGCAGCCCGATCACGTTTCCGCGTATGCCCTGACGGTTGAGGACGGGACCCCGTTCGGCAGGCGGGGCGCGGCGGCGCTGGACCTTCCGGGCGAGGACAGCGTGCGGGAGATGTACCTTCTGATGGTGCGGTTTCTGCGGGAGCACGGTCTGGCGCAATACGAGATCAGCAATTTTGCGCGTCCGGGGTATGAATCGCGGCATAACCTGAAATACTGGACGATGGGAGAGTACCTCGGCTTCGGTCCGGCTGCGTACTCCGATTTCGGCGGGGAACGGTTCGGAAACAGCCGGGATTTGGATGCTTATCTTGCGGGGCAGGATATCCTGTCCGAGCGGGAGACACCGACCCCGCTGACACGCGAGAGCGAGCGCGTGATGTTGGGGCTGCGGCTCTGCCGGGGGATGGACGCGGCAGAACTGGGACCGGCGCGGTGCCGGTTTCTGGCGCGCTACATCCCGGCGGGACTTGTGCGGCAGGCGGGAACGCGCTACAGTCTGACACCGGAGGGGATGCTGGTCAGCAATGCCATTCTTTCAGAACTGGTCGATTTTTCGGAGGATTCTTCGGTAAAATGATGGAAAGCCCTTGACAAAACGGGGATTTTCGTGTATAATAAAGCCATATGAACCAAGATTGAGGTGCGACATGGAAGAAAACAAGAACGAAATCGGCGAAAACGACGGCGAGCGCGAATTTTTCACGCTGACCGACGAAGAGGGAAACGAGGTCGAGTTTGAGCTGATCGACACGGCAGAGTATCAGGGTGTGACCTACTACGCAATGATTCCGGCAGATGCCGAGGGCGAGAACGATGACGGGTTCCAGGAATACGTCATTCTCAAAATGGAGAAGGACGAGGACGGCGAGGATATGCTCGTCACGCTGGAGGACGACGAGGAATTTGACAACGTGGCAGACATTTTTGACGACCGCTTCTCGGAAGAGGTCGACTACGACGCAGACGAAAAGAAATAAGGCGGGAGCTTTCCTGCTTAGTGCGTGATAACCGGTGATAAAAACCCACAGAAAATGAAAGGAGTCTGACTCTGCGGTGGTTTGCAGACCTCCTTACGGCAACCCGATTGACTTGTCTCGGCTGCCGTGAGACGCTGGGAGCAGTAAAGCTGCGGGGATGAGGACACCGCCCTGGCAAAACAGGGTTTTCCTTTCCCGGTTACACGGCTCGGTGGGGCTTTTCGGAACGGTCTCCTTTACGGGGCCGTTCTTTTTGCAGCCGGTTTGCGAAATTCACAAAAGATTTTCGTTTGTGATGGCAAAAAACAGGAAAAAAACAGCCGCGCGGGGGTTGAAAAATCGGCGGTTGTGTGTTATAATGTAAAAAAAAGACAGAACTGTCTGGAGGGAAAAACGATGATGGGAATTGCAAAGTTCGGTTTGTTTGCCGCAGGCGTGCTGTTCGGCACGGCGGGCGTGAAGGTTCTGACCAGTAAGGACGCGAAGAAGGTCTACGCGCACACAACGGCTGCCGCGATTCGCGCCAAGGACAGCGTGATGACCACCGTGACGACCGTCAGAGAGGGCGCAGGCGATATTCTTGCGGAAGCAAAGGAAATCAACGCAAAGCGCGCACAGGCGGATGCGGAGCAGGTCATTGCGGATACCGCAGCTGCACCGGAAGAAGCGGCAGAGACCGCAGAAACTGCCAAGGCTGAAAAGTCTGCGGCTGCCGGCGAAACGGCGGAAAACTGACAGAAAAGCGCTGCTCCGGTCCCCGGAGCGGCGCTTTTTGGAGGAGATACGAATATGAAATGTAAGATCTTGCATGAGACGCGCGGGCGGATGCGGGTGCATCTATGCTGCCGTCCGCTGTCGCTGGCAGACGCCGACGTGCTGGAATACTGGCTGCGTGCGGCTGACGGGGTGGAGACCGTGAAGGTCTACGACCGGACCGGCGATGCGGTTGTGGTTTATCACGGCGACCGCGCGGGGGTTGTGTCGCGGTTTGCGTCCTTTTCCTTTGCGCGCGGCGAAGCGGCGGGGCTGGTGCCCTCGCACACAACGCGGGCGCTCAACCGCGAATTTGAGGACCGGCTGGCAACAACGGTTCTCTTGCGTGGCGTGCGGCGGTTCCTGTTCCCCGCACCGCTGCGGATTGCGCTGACGGTCTGGAGTGCGCTGAAGTACCTGCGCGCCGGGCTGGCATCGCTTGGCAAGCGAAAACTGTCGGTTGAGGTGCTGGATGCCACCGCCATTGCGGTATCGCTGGCGCGGGGCGACTTCTCCACTGCCGGGTCGGTGATGTTCATGCTGCGGCTGGGCGAACTGCTGGAGGACTGGACGCACAAGAAATCGGTTGCCGACCTTGCAGGGGCGATGTCGCTCGGGGTTGACAGGGTTTGGCTGGTGACCGACCATGGCGAAGAGCTGGTGCCGGCCTCGCAGGTCCGGGTCGGTGACCTGGTGGTGGTCCGCACGGGCAACATGATTCCGCTGGACGGCACGGTTGCGGACGGCGAGGCAACGGTCAACCAGGCAAGCATGACCGGCGAGTCGATGCCGGTTCCGAAGCACCCCGGCAGCTATGTATACGCCGGGACGGTTGTGGAGGAAGGCGAATGCGCGGTACGGGTCACGCAGGTGATGGGCGAAGGACGCTACGACCGCGTGGTGCGCATGATTGAGGAATCCGAAAAGCTGAAATCCACCGCCGAGGACAAGGCGGCGCGGCTGGCGGACCGGCTGGTGCCCTACACCTTCCTGGGCACGGGGCTGACCTGGCTGCTGACGCGGAACGTGACCAAGATGCTTTCGGTGCTGATGGTCGATTTCTCCTGCGCGCTGAAGCTCTCGATGCCGATTGCGGTGCTTTCCGCGATGCGCGAGGGGCACACCTACAATCTGTCAGTCAAGGGCGGGCGGTTCCTTGAAGCTGTCGCGAAGGCTGACACGGTTGTCTTTGACAAGACCGGCACGCTGACCTATGCGTCCCCGCGCGTGGCGCAGGTTGTGACCTTTGGCGGCAGGAACGAAAATGAGATGCTGCGGCTTGCCGCCTGCCTGGAGGAGCACTACCCGCATTCGATGGCGAACGCGGTGGTGAACGAGGCAAAGGCGCGCGGGCTGGACCATGAGGAGTACCATTCGCGCGTGGAGTATGTGGTGGCGCACGGCATTTCGAGCAGTGTCAACGGCGAAAAGGTGATTATCGGCAGCGCGCATTTTGCGTTTGAGGACGAGGGCTGCGCGATTCCTGCGGGTGAAGAGGAGAAGTTTGCGTCCCTGCCTGCAGAGTATTCGCAGCTGTACCTCTGCATTTCCGGTGAGCTGGCGGCGGTGATTTGCGTTTCCGATCCGCTTCGCGCGGAGGCGGCAGAGGTGATTCGTGCACTGCACGCCTGCGGGATTACGCGCACGGTGATGATGACGGGGGATAACCGGGCAACGGCTGCTGCGGTTGCAAAGCAGGTTGGCGTTGACGATTTCCGCGCCGAGGTTCTGCCGCAGGACAAGGCAGACTACATCCGTCAGGCGCGCGCAGAGGGGCATACGGTCATTATGATCGGTGACGGGGTGAACGATTCGCCCGCGCTGTCCGAAGCGGATGTTGGCATTGCAATCAACACCGGCGCTGCGATTGCGCGCGAGATTGCCGACATTACGGTTTCGTCCGAAAGTCTGTGGGAACTTGTGACGCTGCGCCGCCTGTCCGCTGCTCTGATGGCGCGGATTGACCGGAATTACCGCACGATTGTCGGGTTCAATCTCGGTTTGATTCTGCTCGGTGTTGCCGGAATTCTTCCCCCCACGACTTCCGCTTTCCTGCACAACGCCTCCACGCTTGCAATCAGTCTGAAGAGCATGACCAATCTGCTGGAGCGGGGGTGAGGGAAGACCGAAGACCTCGGGGCGCCGCCCCGAACCCCGCTTAGGGGGCTTCTTTCGGTGAGAAGCAACGCTGCGCTACTGACTGGTTGCTGCGCAACCAGTCACCCCTAAGAACCCCAAGAACTTCACCGCAAAGGGCAACCGAGTAGGTGGTGCGGATTTTGTACGTGCCGCTACCGGTTGCCCTTTGCGGTGAAGTTCCGGGCTCCATAGGAGCCCGCTCGGAAGGAAGGCTCCTAACGGGATTTGGGTAGTGCCTCGGGGTCCCGCCATTGCTTCGCTCGGCGGGGAGTGGATGGTGTTTAGGATGGGAGAATGCGGCTTGTTCGTCTTGTAGGGAACGACCCATGTGTCGTTCCGCTTTTTCTTTCTAGCCAAGACGGATGTGAATTGTATATCCCACGCACCGAATAACCTTCTGTGTCATCCTGAGCGGAGCGGCGCGGGAGGGGAAGGGGCGAACAGGACCAGCCCCAAACCGCCCAAACAGCGAATTTTTGCCCTCCGGGCAAAAACAGCGTTCTGCCAACCCATGCCGTGCGATAGCCGCACTCTCTCCAAAATTTCAACCTCCCCAGCCACCCAAAAACTTTCCTGAGCCGGGGCTTTTTCCCCCTAAATCGCAACGCACTTTCCCAAAAATCCAGCCCCACAAACCGCATCGCGCACTCTGAAAAAGCCCCGGCTCAGGAAAGTTCGGGGAGGATAGGAGAGGTTTGGAGAGGGAAGGGACCCCCTACGAAAGGGGGTCCCTTCCCTCTCCAAGGTCTTCCCCTATATCCTCTCCCTCTTCCTCGAAACCTGGCGAAATTCGGAGGGGGAGAGGGAGAGACGGGAGCGGAAGACCGAGCGAAAGAACTTGATGTCGCGGTAACCGCAGGAGAGCGCGATTTCTTCAATGCTCTCATCGGTTGAGGAAAGCAGCTGGCAGGCGGCAGCAATGCGGAGATTCTGAAGGTAGCGGCTGAACGGGACCCCAATTTTTTGCGAGAAAAGGGAGGACAGATAGGACTGCGTGTAGCCCATCGCAGAAGCGAGAGACCGAAGCGTGACCGGCTCGCGGTAGTGCTGCCCTAAGTAATCGAGAATCGGACAAAGAATCCGGTCGTCGCAATCGAGACTGTCGGAACGCTTGTAAATTTTGCGCAGGGACAGAATCAGAAGCTCGGTCAGATACGCGCGGAGCAGCTCACTCCGCTTGGGCAGCTGCGAGCGGTATTCCAAACGCATCCGCTCCACAAGCCCGCAGACCTCGCCGGTGTCGTCGTGAAAAATCACGCTGGTCGGGGACGCAAGCAGATTGAAATAATTGCAGCCAATGCCGGAGAACGCAGCCAGATCCTGAAAGCCCCGGCAGCCTTTGAGAGAGGGGTCGAGAAATTCCGGCTTGAATAAAATGTTGATAATGGAAAAAGCGTTGTCACCGTCCGGAGAATACTTGTGGACCTCGCCGTAATTGATCATAAAGAAATCGCCGGCGCTGACCCGGACCGAGCGGCTGTTGAAATACTGCATCGCGCTGCCGGAAAGCACATAAACAAATTCCAGAAAGTCGTGGCGGTGATAGGACGTGTTGTTGTCATCCGACAGCCGGACCGAAATCGGTTCGCTGGAGTGAATGCTTTTGTCCGCAGAGGAGGGGGTGTGCAAATCGGTCACCTTCTTTCCTGATTATTGTACCACATCCGGGCGGCAAAATCAAGCATGCGGGTAAAATTTGTGTAAAGTCCGGAAAAACCTTTGACAAACGGCGCGCAACGTGTTATAATAGGGTAGACGAAAGAGAATAGGGGAGTGCGTATGAGAAATATCGATTTCAACAGCAAAAAAGGGTTCATTTGCGATATGGACGGAGTCATCTACCACGGCAACATCATCCTGCCGGGCGTGACCGAGTTTATCAACTGGCTGAACGAGGAGCAAAAGGAATATCTGTTCCTGACCAATAACAGCGGCTATACCCCGCGCGAGCTGCGCCAGAAGCTGGGCAGAATGGGGCTGGACGTGCCGGAACAGCATTTCTATACCAGCGCACTCGCAACGGCGGCGTTCCTCAAGGAGCAGTCGCCCGGATGCTCGGTCTATGCCATCGGTGAGGCAGGGCTGCTCAACGCGCTCTATGAAGCGGGATGTACCATGAACGATGTCAACCCGGATTACGTTGTCGTTGGCGAGGGACGGACCTACTCGCTGGATACGCTGACCAAGGCAACCAACCTCGTGCTGGGCGGCGCAAAGCTGATCGGCGCAAACTCCGACGTGTCGGGACCGATCGAAATCGGCATCGCCCCCGCCTGCCGGGCGCTGGTGGCACCCATCGAAATGGCAACCGGCGTGCAGGCGTACTTCTGCGGCAAGCCCAACCCGCTGATGATGCGGACCGGTCTGCGGCTGCTCAACTGCCATTCCGCAGATGCCGTGATGATCGGCGACCGGATGGACACCGATGTGATTTCGGGCCTGGAGACCGGTATGTCAACCGTCCTGGTCCTCTCCGGCGTGTCGACGCGCGATACGCTACGGACCTATGCCTACCGTCCGACCGAGGTGCTGGAGGGCGTTGGCGAAATCGTCCGGCTGGCAAGAGAGAGCGGAAAGAACTGAATAAAAAAGCGGAATGCCGCCCTTCGGGGCGGCATTTTTTTGTGATTGCATTACCGGATAGCGGTTGGAAGTGAGGCGCGCATCCGGCGGCGGTAGGCGGCAGGGGAGCAGCCCTCTTTGGCGGTAAAGGCTTTGGAGAATGCGGCGGCATCGTTGAACCCGATTTGCGAGGAAATCTGCGCAATCGGGTCGGCAGAGAAGAGCAGCCGCTTTTTGGCGTAGTTCAGGCGCGCGCTCTGAATGTAGCCGCCCAGGGTCATGCTGGTCTCGGATTTGAAAATGCGGCTGAGATGGAATTTGGAAATGTGCATGGCACCGGCAAGCGCGTCCAGCGAAAGATCGGACAGGAGATTTTCGTTGATGTAGGCAATGGTGCGCGCCGAGGTGCTGCTGTCCGGAATGAAATGCTCCGGCTTGCGCGAAAGGCAATCCTCCAGGAGGGACAGAACCTCCGAGGCAATGCGCAGGGGATGGGCAGACGCCTCCTGCAGCGCGGCAATGCGGTCAAAGCGCACGCTCAGCGCGGCGGTGTCGGCAAGCGGGATGTAGGCGGTCAGCGAAAGCGGTGTCTCGCCCAGCAGCCGGACCAGCAGCGAGCGGTCGAACAGGAGCTTGTTGCGCACGTATTCGGCGGGGTGCAGTGGATGACGCCGGTGTCGATGATGAACATATCGCCGGGGTGGAAGGCGCAGAAATTGTCCGCGACGAGGATTCTGCCGCTGCCGGACAGAATCTGCACAATTTCAATCCGGTCGTCGTGCGCATGCTGGCTGCTGGAAAGCTCGTCAACGCCGGTCTGCCGGATGTAAAGTTCAAAGGGCATGTTTGGTCCTCCTGCACAAAAAAAGATGGAATTTACAGCAATAGTATACCACATGCGCAAACAAAAAGCAAGATATAACAAAAAAATAAAAAATGTTAGCAATATTGCACATTCCTTTTTTGTGTGAAACGTGCTATAATGATAGCGCACAAGAGATTGCGGTTGTGCAATTTTATGTATCGAGGAAAGGATGGAACATGAAAAAACTGATTGCAA
The DNA here is from genome assembly GCA_900555785.1 of uncultured Eubacteriales bacterium. GTDB lineage: Bacteria > Bacillota > Clostridia > Oscillospirales > CAG-272 > UMGS1865. Next base: position 7,638 of record USMO01000044.1, read on the forward strand.
TGCTGCTGGTACTGTGCATGCTTCTGCTGGGAGCCGCGTGCTCCAAGAAGAACGATTCCAACACGCCGGGATCCGGCACGACCCCGGCAGACACGGGAACCGGGGATCCCTATCTGGATTCGCTGCCCAAGCGGGACTACGGCGGAGAGGAATTTTACGTGCTTTGCACCACGCAGACAGCGCCCTTTTATGACATCACCGAAGAGGAAGGCGGCAACAACGTTTCCGCTGCGGTCTTCTCCCGTAACAACGCGGTGGCTGACCGGTACCATGTGACCATCAGGCATAAGCAGCTGGACGGCAACATGACCGGAAGCGTCGCGTTTGCAACCGAAATCCGGACCTCGATTCTGGCAGATAAGGGCTACGACCTGATTGTTGGGCAGAACTACTACTGCCTGCCGGCTGCCGTTGAGGGAAACCTGCAGGACCTGGCGGCTTCGAGCTACCTGCACTGGGACGAAAGCTGGTATTCCCAGAAAATCAACGACAACGCGGTGGTCAACGGCAAGATCTTCGGCGCAAGCGGAACCTACATCATGTCGCAGATCACCTACGCGATGGCAACCTTCTACAACAAGGAGCTTTGGCTCCAGAGCGGCTTTACCGATGACCTCTATCAGCTGGTCCGCGATAAGGAATGGACCTTTGAAAAGCTGAACGAGTTCGTCACCGGTCAGTTCCAGGACATCAACCACAACGAAAACATCGACGAGGGCGACCGGTTCGGCTACGTCTACCACCAGCACGGCGTTGCGGCGTCGATTGCGGCGGCGGGTCTGCCGATTACGACCAAGGACGACGAAGGCAACCTGACGGTGCTGAACTACTACACCGACCGCCTGGTTCAGGTCTTTGAAAGCTACTACGCCTTCTATAACGACGGCATTGACGCCTTCAAGGTGTCGGACGACTTTGGACCGGCGGTGGTGCTGGGCGCGGGGCAGACCCTGTTTGCCAACGTGCAGCTGAGCGCGCTGACCGACTGCAGCGAGCTGAAAAACTCCGAGTTCCATGTCGGCGTGCTGCCGATGCCGATGTATGACACCACGCAGAGCGACTACGTGACCTACACGCAGCGCTGGGAGCTGTTCTACGTTCCCTCCAATGCGGATTTCGAGCGGTCTACCATCGTGTTGGAGTACCTCAACTACACCACCGAGCAGCTGGTTGTTCCGGCATATTGGGAAAAGGCGCTGAACAAGCGCGCTGCGGATGCGCCGCAGGATTCCGAGATGATGTACATCGTCAAGGATGGGCTCTGGTATGACTTTGTAACCTTCTATAACCATGTGATCCCGCTGCGCGATGCCGTTGCAAGCCTGATCAACAACCGCAACAGCCGCATTGCAAACTGGTGGAAGAGCAACAAGGATACCTATCAAACGCAGCTTGAAAAGGTCCTGGAGGATTACGAGACCGCCAAACAGTAAATCAAAAAATAAACATAAAAGGAGAACGAACCATGAAACGAATGCTTTGCCTCATCGTCGGTCTTGCCCTGCTCACAGCTTCCCTGAGTCTGGCTGCCTTTGCTGCGGAGGATACCTCGGTATCCAAGTGGGACGGCACCATCCCCGAAGCCAACACCGCCTATGTCTTTGAAGGAAAAGGCACCAAAGCGGAGCCGTGGCTCATCAAGTCGGCTGCAGACCTCGCGCAGCTGGCAGCCAACGTCCGTCTGGACTCCAAGGAGACCACCTACGGCGGCAAGTTCTTCAAACTGACCGTTGACATTGACCTCGACAACCACCCCTGGCTGGGCATCGGCGGCGGTAAGATTGCAACGCTGGATAACCTCAGCTCGGACGGAAAGACCGGCATCACCTACTTCGCCGGCAACTTTGACGGCGACTGGCACAAGGTCTACAACCTCAAGCTGGCAACCACCGGAACCGTGAAGAACGCCGAGACCGGCGCGGATGAAACCTACCCGGTGCATCAGAACGGTCTGTTTGGCTACATCCTCGGCGCCCGGATCTCCAATCTCGGCATTGAGAGCGGCGAAATTGTTGTGGAGAACAACAACCGCGTCGGCGCACTGGTCGGTGTCGGCCGCTGCGGATTCCTGATTGAGAACTGCTACAATAAGGCGAATGTCACCGCAACGACCTCCTATAAGGCTGCCTATATCGGCGGTCTGACCGGTCAGCTGATTGACAAATGGGACCTTGCAGCCAACACCGAAAAGATGACCTCCGGCGTTTGCAAGGATAAGAAGATTGTCAACTGCTACAACATGGGTAACGTGACCGTGACGCTGAACCAGACGGACGGCGCGAACGAATTCCGCATCGGCGGTATCGCTGCGCAGTATGTCGGCGGCGCGCCGGAGCTGAACAAGGTGTACAACATCGGCAATGTCGTTGTCGTTTCCAACAGCGTTGCATCCAGCAAGAACAACCACCGCATTGGCGGTATCACCGCTGCACTTTTGGACAGCGCTTATGCAGTAGATGTGTACTTCAGCGGCAAGGTGTCCTTTACGGCAACCGTTGCAACCGCTGATACCGACCTTAAGAAGTACCAGGTCGGCATCCTGTTCGGCAACTGCGCAAACGGAATCTCCTATGATGCCGATTCCGGCGTCAATGTCGGCTACGAGGCAAAGGAAGGCACCACTGCGACTCTGGGTGTCGGCGCCTGGAACCCCGATAAGGGGTGGTATAAGCCGATGACGAACATCACGCTCCCGCTGGCAGAAA
>USMO01000045.1 GCA_900555785.1 uncultured Eubacteriales bacterium
GCGCCCGCCGTCACCGCCGTCCGGCCCGCCCGCAGCCACATACTTTTCACGCCGGAAGGACACCGCGCCGTTGCCGCCGTCTCCGGCTTTGAGGTAAATTTTTGTTTGATCGATAAACATGTCAGACCTCCTCGCCCTTCATCCGGATGATCAGCTTGATCGGCGTGCCGACAAATCCGAAGGTCTCGCGCAGGCAGTTTTCGATAAACCGCTGATAGGAAAAATGGAACAACTCCACGTTGTTGCAGAAGATGACAAAGGTCGGCGGCGCAACCGATACCTGCGTCATGTAGTAGATTTTCAGCCGTCTGCCCTTGTCTGTCGGCGGCTGGACGCGAATCATCGCATCGCCCAGCACGTCGTTGAGCATGCCGGTTGTCACGCGCTGCGTTGCCTGCGCAAAAACTTCGTTGATCTTCTCAAACAGCTGGTCCACGCGCTGCCCGGTCTTTGCCGAAACGAAATAAATCGGCGCGTAGGGCATATACGCCAGCGCGGTGCGGATTTTGTTCGTAAACTCGTTCACGGTCGAATTGTCCTTCTCCACCACGTCCCATTTGTTGACCAGAATGATGACGCCCTTGCCTGCCTCGTGCGCAATTCCGGCAATCTTCTCGTCCTGCTCGGTAATACCCGCCGTTGCGTCAATCAGGAGCAGGCAGACATCCGCGCGCTCCACCGCCGTGTGCGCCCGCAGCACGCTGAAATGCTCGATGCGGTCCTCAATCTTCGACTGCCGCCGGATACCCGCCGTGTCGATGAAGGTATAGTTGCCGTATTGGTTTCTGACCGCCGTATCGACCGCATCCCGCGTCGTTCCCGCAATGTCCGAAACAATCAGGCGGTTTTCGCCCACCATGCGGTTGATGATGGACGATTTGCCGGCGTTCGGCTTGCCGATGACCGCAACCTTAATGCTGTCGTCCTGCTCGTCCTCGTCCTGCCAATCGCCCAGCGCGTCAAGGCAGGCGTCCAGCAGGTCGCCGGAGCCGCTGCCGTGCAGGCTGGAAAGCTGAATCGGGTCGTGATCAAAGCCCAGCTCGTAAAATTCGTAGTATTCCATCGGTGCGCCGCCAACGCTGTCGCATTTGTTTGTCGCCAGCACAACCGGCTTGCCGCTCTTCTTCAGCATGACCGCAATGTCCCGGTCGGCGGCAGTCAGCCCTGTGCGCACGTCGCAGAGGAACACAATCACGTCTGCCGTGTCGATTGCAACCTGCGCCTGCAGCTTCATCTGCGAGAGAATCACGTCGTCGGTCTTCGGCTCAATGCCGCCGGTGTCGATGAGCACCAGCTTTCTGCCCCGCCACTCGGTTTCGCCGTAAATGCGGTCGCGCGTCACGCCCGGCGTGTCCTCCACGATGGAGCGCCGCTCGCCAATCAGCTTATTGAACAGGGTGCTTTTGCCGACGTTCGGTCTGCCGACAATCGCTATAATAGGTTTTGACATACTGTCACCGTCCTTTCAAGAGTGGATACCGAGAATGGCACGAATCAGGTCGGGTGCCTCACCCGGCGCGGGGGTGGTAGGGACGCCCAGTTGGGCGGAAAGCCACGCGGGGGTAGTGTCATCGAGGAACAGGTCGCCGTCTGCGCGCAGCATCACGCGCGGGAACAGCAGCTCGTCCCCCAGGTCCTCCCCCTTCAGCTGCTCGGCAACGTCCTTTCCGGTCAGAAGCCCGGCAACCGTCACCGATTCCCCGAAAAAGCGGTTGATAATCCGGTAAACCTTCGTCTCCAGCCCCGGCACGTTTGCCGCCAGCCGGTCGGCGATGGATTTGATCTCGTCATACGCCGCAACGCCGGTGACCATTGACACGCGGCGCGGTCCGTGAAACTCCGGCAGGTATTCGTCCAGGTACTTCATCTCGATCTGAAATTCCGTCTCCAGCGAGGTAATCATGCCCACGCCGTTCTGAATCTGCGAATACTCCTCGTAGTAGTCATCGCAAGGCAGCGGGAGCCCCGCTTTGAGGTATAGCTCGTCCGCGCAGTAGAACAGCCGGGTCCCGAATTTCTGCTTGCATTCCGCGCCGAAGGAATCGACCTGTTCGATCACCCTTGCCGCTTCTTCGGGTCCGAACATCTCCAGCGGGTAGAGTTTTTCGCGGAATTTCGTCAGCCCGACCGGCACGATGGCGCAGGACCGCAGCGCGGGATAGAGGTTTGCCAGGTCGTGCATGGTGCGGTCCAGTTCCGCGCCGTCGTTGAGGTTTTTGCACAGCACAATCTGCGTGCAGAGTGCGATGCCACCCGCTGCCAGGCGGTCCAGATATTTCAGCACCTCCCCTGCGCGCTTGTTTTTCATCATCTTTACACGCAGTTCCGGGTTGGTGGTGTGAACCGAAACATTGACCGGCGAGATGTGCATGGTCAGCAGGCGGTCGATGTCCTCGTCATGCAGGTTGGTCAGCGTGACGTAGTTGCCGTGCAGGAAAGACAGTCGGTCGTCATCGTCCTTAAAGTAGAGCGTTTCCCGCATGCCCTTCGGCATTTGGTCGATGAAGCAGAACACGCATTGATTCGCGCAGCAATGCTTTTTGTCCATCAGCGGTGTGGCAAATTCCATGCCTACGTCGTCGTGCTCGCCTTTGTTGATGCGGACCGCGTATTCCTTTCCCGCGCGCGTCAGCACCAGCCGAACGTTGGTATCGGTCATATAGAACCGATAATCCAGCACGTCCCGCACACCGTGCCCGTTTACACTGACCAGCACGTCCCCCGGCTGGATTCCTGCCGCCGCTGCCGGGCTATGCACGTCTACCGATTCCACTGTTACCATGTCTGTCTCTCCTTTCCCAAAAAATCGGGGGCAAGAGCCCCCTCGGTATGAAAGGTCGTGGGTAGGTCGTGGGGCGCTGCCCCACACCCTGCTTAGGGGGCTTCTTTCGGAGAAGCCCCCTAAGAACCCCAAGAACTGGAATAAGGGGATTTTATAGCTCGACTTTTAGCGAGTACAAGCCTTTACGGAAATCTACGGCTGTACGATGCACTAAAAAAATCTATCTTCTTAGCCAAGTTCTTGGGGTTTTTAGGGGGCTTCTCCGAAAGAAGCCCCCTAAACGGGGTTTGGGGCAGTGCCCCAAGGTCTTAGATAAAATCTTCGATTGAGGTTTCGTCGTCGACTTCGATGGTGCGGACGGGGGGAACGGGCTGCGAGCCGCGGTCGACCGAGAGGTTCATTTCCTCTTTGATCTGCTGCTCGGTCTCAGCGGCGCTTTCGTCATCGATGAGGTCCGTCTTTGCCAGCGCGCGTCTTGCCTGTTGCGTTGGCTCTGCGAGCAGAACCGCGCCCAGCACCAGCCCTGCGGCGCCGGCAACCAGCTCTGCAGCGTAAGACGTCTTGGCGCGCTTCTTGCGGATCGAGTAATCCACCACCGTTGCCAGGGAGCTGAATACCACGGCAGCACCGATCATCGTGAAGAGATTGTTCTTGTTTTCCATTTTCTTTATCCTCCGATCATAAAATACGGTTTATTTCGCGGCGGTCATTTTCAGGTAGGCGTTGATAAAGCCGTCCAGATCGCCATCCATCACAGCCTGAATGTTGCCGGTCTCGTAACCGGTGCGCGTGTCCTTGACCAACGTGTACGGCATGAACACATACGACCGAATCTGCGAACCCCATTCGATGTTCGCCTTGTTGCCCTGAATATCCTCGATGGTGTCCAGCCGCTCCTGCAGCTTGATTTCCATCAGCTTCGCCTTCAGCATGTGGAGCGCGGTCTCCTTGTTCTGCAGCTGGCTCCGCTCGGTCTGACAGCCGACCACAATGCCCGTCGGCTTGTGGACAATGCGGATTGCCGAGTCGGTCTTGTTGATGTGCTGACCGCCTGCGCCGCTGGACCGGTGCGCCGTGACTTCGATGTCCTCATCGCGAATCACAACCTTGTCCACGTCCTCGAACTCCGGCATAACTTCAATCGATGCAAACGACGTCTGCCGCCTGCCGTTGGCGTCAAACGGAGAGACCCGCACCAGGCGGTGGACGCCGTTCTCGCTCTTGAGGTATCCGTAAGCATTCACGCCGACCACCATAATCGTCGCGCTCTTGATGCCCGCGCCGTCGCCGTCCAGCCAGTCGGTCAGCTTGACCTGAAAACCGCTCTTCTCTGCCCAGCGGGTAATCATGCGGTAAAGCATCTGTGCCCAGTCCTGCGCCTCGGTTCCGCCTGCGCCGGGATGGAACGACACAATGGCGTTGCTCTTGTCGTATTCGCCGGACAGCAGCACCTCAATGCGCTTGTGCTCCTCCTCGGCTTTGATCGCTTCCAGCTCGCTTTGGACCTCCTCGACCGAGCCCTCGTCGTTCTCCTCAATCGCCATTTCCGCCAGCGCAATCGCATCCTCCAGCCGCCGGCAAAGATGCTCGTACCCCTGCACCTTGTCCTGCGACTGCTTGATGGTCTGCAGCACCTTGGACGAATTTTCGGTGTTGTTCCAGAACGCCGGGTCCGTGGTCTGTGCCTCCAGGTCCCGCAGGGTCGCCTTTGTCTCCTCTATCCGGAGCGCCAGCCCCAGCTCCTTGATGTCATTCCGCATTCCGATGAGCTGATATTTCGCATCCTCTAATGCAACGATCAAATTAACCTCCCGCGCCGAGCGGCGCATTTTCCGAATCATTGTTTTCCACCTTATATTATACCATGCAAAAGCCGATCTTGCAAGAGGTTCCAACAATTTTTTTCCGAAAAAGAGAAAAACAGTTGACACCCTCCCCGGTTCGTGCTATAATATTGACAGTTTCAAATGAAAGCTGAGGTACGGATATGAACACGGATAAACTGGATCGGTTTCTGGACGAAATGCCGCAGCGCGGAATTCCGGGATGCGACCTTTCCGTCTCGCGGGACGGGCACGAGGTCTACCGCCGTGCAGCGGGGTTCGCCGACGCGGAAATGAAGCGCCCGATTGACGGAAGCACCCTTTACTGGATTTTTTCGGCGACCAAGGTCCTCACCTGCACCGCTGCCATGCGCCTGGTGGAGGAAGGCAGGCTGAACCTGAGCGACAAGGTGTCTGACTATCTGCCCGCATTTGCGCACCTGACCGTCCGGCAGAAGGACGGCAGCATCGTCCCCGCAACCGAGCCGATGCGCGTTCTGCATCTGTTCACGATGACCGGCGGCATGGATTACGACGTAACCGCCCCCGCGATTGTCGAAGCCGCAGCGCAGCCCGGCGCCAACACCGTCAGCATCTGCTCGGCAATGGCTGCTACGCCACTCCACTTTGAGCCCGGCACGCGCTATCGCTACAGTCTTTGCCACGATGTGCTGGCGGCAGTCATTGAAGTGATCACCGGCATGAAATTTTCCGATTACCTGCGGGAGCTGATGTTTGAGCCGCTCGGCATGCACGAAACCGGGTTCCGTCCAACCGAAGCGCAGCTGCCGCGCTTTGCGCAACCCTTTGAATACAACAACGCCGACGGTTCGGTCAAGCCGATTCCGGTCCGGAACCAATTCATTCTCAGCCCCGATTACGACTGCGGCGGCGCCGGGATTTTCACCTGTGTGGATGATTACATGAAGGTGATTACCACGCTTGCCTGCGGCGGCACGGCTGCGGACGGCTACACGCTGCTCCGTCCCGAGACGATTGCCGAGATGGAAGTCAACCGCCTTTGCCCGGCTGCCTGGAAGGATTTCGTCTCCGGGCGTCTCTACGGCTACGGCTGGGGGCTTTGCGGGCGCGTGCATGTCAACCCCGTCCGCTCCCTCTCGCTCTCATCGGTCGGTGAGTTCGGCTGGGACGGCGCTCAGGCTGCCTTCTCGATGGTCGACCGCAAGACCCGCACCGCGCTCTACTTCGGCACGCAGGTCGCCGGCTGCAACTACGCCTACAACGTGCTCCACCCCACCCTGCGCAACCTCGTCTTCGAAATGCTGGACGGGGAGTGAGAATGGAGGGAAGACCTTGGGGCTCTGCTTCGAATCCAGCGTAGAGCCTCCTTCTGGCGGGCTCGAAGAGCCCGAAACTTCACCGCAAAGGGCAACCGGATGGCGGGACGTAAAGAATTTTTACGTGCTGCAAATCCGGTTGCCCTTTGCGGTGAAGTTCTTGGGTTCTTAGGGGCTTCTCCGAAAGAAGCCCCTAAGCGGGGTTTGGGGCAGCGCCCCAAGGTCTTCGTCCTACCCTCTCCCCGCGCGGAAGGCGCGGAAATGGGGGATGCCGGCGATTTCGAAATGCATCGAGGAACTGCCGAAGAGGATACCGCGGGGCTCGGTCTCCGCTTCGCCGCGGAAGCAAAGCCGCCCAACGTCAAAGAAACGCTCAATCGCGGATTGCCGATACTCCAGCTGGCGCAAACCGGTCACCGTAAAGTGCAGGTGCTTGTGGTCGCCGCGCCGCACCTCGTAATACGCGCTAAACTCTGCCGTGTCCCCGTCCAGCCGAATCGTCGAGGGGCAGCCCAGCAGATAGGTCAGAAACCAAATCAGATTCAGCGCAAGCAGTCCTAAAAATGTCCAAACCGCCAGCGCCCCGGTCAGAATCAGGAGCAGGAGCGGCAGCACGAAAAACATCCCCGCCAGAATCAGAACTTTGACCAGAAAATCCCGGCGGCAAAGATTGAAAATCCGCAAAAGTCTGAGCTTCATGCCTCTTCCCCTCCCTCTTTCTCTGCTGCGGCAGAAAACTCGTTTTTCTGCACCATAAACAGCAGCATCAGCGAATAAATAATTGTCGGATAGGTCGCAAAAAAGATGACCTCAAACAGACAGAAAATCAGCAGCCCCAGAATGCAAAGCCCCAGGAACGTCTTGTACGGATCTGGCTTGCGGAAGACCAGCCGGACCGTTACAAACCGGTGCCAGACATATGCCGAAAACGCGACAATGCCGCCCGCCGCCAGCACCTGCAGCGGCGTGTTGTGGTACAGATACGGGTAAACGTCCTTCTGCCAGCCGTCATAGGAGAAATCGGTGTAAAACCCCGCGCCGAAAATCGGATACTCGCGGAATTTCTGCAGCGCAGCGCTCCAGATTCCGAACCGCCCGTTGTCCCACAGCCCCAGGTCCAGCATCGTCTTGACCAGATGCACAATCTTTTGGAAGAAAAGGACCGCAACGCCAGCCCCAGCCAGCACGACCAGCCCCGTGAAAATGCGGTTGATCTTCCGGTTTTTGCCGCTGAACAGCAGAATCAGCAGCGAGATTGCCAGCGTCCCGGTTGCGGCAAGCAGCGCGCCCCGGCTCTGCGACAGGAAAACGCCGAGATAAACCGTCCCGCCCAGAATGTAGTACACCCAGCCGTGCCGGTGCGAATGCGCAAAATAGAAGCCCGCCGGCATCAGGAATGCCAGCATGCCGCCCATCGCGGTCGAGTTCCCCCAGCCGAACAGCAGGGAGTTTTTGTCCACGCCCCCGGAGGCGGTAAAGCGCATGCCCTCCGGCCCCTTGTCAAGGTAAGTAAAAATCAGCTCCGCGCAGAGCACCAGCCCCAGCACGAACACGCAGAACAGGAAATGGTCGAACACGTCCCGGTCAAACCGGATATACGCCGCAAACAGCAGATAAATGCCAACCAGCGCAGCCACCATCGTCAATGGATAGAGTATATCCGACACGCAGTAGTAGCGGCTGCCGATGCCGTTGAGCATCAGCGTGGCGCAAAAAACCGACAGGCTCAAGAGGACCGGCTTGCGGAAGGAGACCCGGTTCGGGCGGTTCCGCGCGACAAAGCAGACGATACTGCCGATCAGCAGCAGCCCCAGCACATATTCCAGCGTCAGCGGGATATGCTCCAGATAGAACTTGCTGTAATACGGGACATTCGGCGCATGCAGCGTAGGGACCAGAAACACCACCGAAATGACGGGCATCAGCAGAAAACGCAGATCGTCGCAGACAAAGCACGCGACCGCAACGGAGATGACCAAAAGCCCGCCGAACAGGAACTCCTGGTAGCCGCCGAACAGCAGCTGCTCCTGCACGCGGAGCGTTGAATGCGCCAGAAAGACCAGCACGGCAGTCAGAATAATATAACCGCGACCGCAGAAAAAACGTCGCAGACGGTTGGTTGTTGTCATACAGCATCCTTTCGGGAATCGGTAAAATCAAACCGTACACAGGGCACAGGCAGCGTGTCCCATTGTTTCCTATTATAGCACATCTTTTTCAAAAATGCAACCGGTTTGGCAAAAAAGCACAGAAAAACGGCACAGGGACCGGAGAAACGAAAAAAATCCCGCACAACCGTGCGGGATTTTTTGTCTCCACACCCATGTCGGCCAGGCAACCGGGTGCAGGCTTTGTCTGCTGTGGTGACCCATCGGAGAGTCGAACTCCGGACACCATGATTAAAAGTCATGTGCTCTGCCATCTGAGCTAATGGGTCAGCCTTCTTTGGGCTACCTGATTATTATATCATATTTTATCGGTTTTGTCAAGAGGTGTGCAATCGTCAGTTTGCAAGAATGGACCGCCTGTTTTCGGTTTCCATTCATTCATTTTGACTGTTTCTTGCCTGTCCAAACGCAGCCCGGGCAGCCGATGCCATGCGCGAAATGTTCTCGGGCAGAATATCCGGCAGGGTTGGCGTGTACTCCCCGATCTCCATTTCGTTCTCCCGGATGCGCGACCGCACGGCATGCAGCAGGATCCGCTCGAACAGCCCGGCGTTCTTCAGTTTGAGCCGCCCGCCGAAATTGAGAACCGCAAATGCGCCTGCCCGCAGGTCTGCCGGGAACAGCTTTTCGCTGGTCTCCTCAAATTCATGCCCCGACGCCATGCACAGGAAAAAGGCATGCGGGACCGCAGCAATCGCGTCATGCTGCGCCGCCAGGTAGTCTGCCGCTTCCCGCCGCAGCTTACCGTAGCGGACCGAGCCGCCGACAATCACAACATCAAAGCCGCCGGGCGCCGGTGTCTCCTTTGCAAGGTCCGCCACGGTCACCTCTGCGCCGTGCAGCTCCCCCCGCAGCATCTCCGCGCACTCTGCCGCCGTCCCGGTCTTGCTTGCGTATGCAATCAGAACCTTCATCTCTCGCCCGCCTTTCATGCTTTGTCATGATTAGAATACCACATCCACGCCCCGAATGCAAGTCTTTTGTGTGAATTTTGCGCGTCCGGACCCGCTGCCTTGCATAAATCGGCAACTTGAAGGAAATCCTATCCTATATGTTGTAATTCCAACAGACAAGCCCCGATGAAACGTGTATAATAAGGAAGGAAACGAGGATACCGCCATGAAAGTTGCATTTTACGATACAAAGCCCTACGACCGCCCGTCTTTTGAGGCGCAGGGGGCTGCGCACGGCATTCGCTTCAAATTTTTCGAGGACAAGCTGAACGAGGACACCGCCACTCTGGCGCGCGGCTGCGATGCGGTTTGCGTATTCGTCAACGACAACGTGAACGCTGCCGTGATTGATCAGCTCGCGGAGCTTGGCATTCGGGTGCTGCTCCTGCGCTGCGCGGGGTTCAACAATGTGGACCTCCGGCACGCAAGCGGCAAGCTGACGGTTCTGCGCGTTCCGGCTTACTCTCCTTACGCGGTTGCGGAGCACGCGATGGCGCTGCTTCTGACCTCAATCCGGCGGATTCACAAGGCGTATATCCGCACGCGCGATTTCAATTTCAGTCTGAACAACATGGTCGGCTTTGACCTGCACGGCAAGACGGTTGGTGTGGTTGGGACCGGCAAAATCGGGCGCTGCTTCATCAGCATCTGCCGCGGATTCGGGATGAACGTCCTTTGCTTTGACCCGTTCCCGGTTGACGACCCGTCGCTTTCCTACGTGCCGCTGGACGAGCTGTTCCGCAAGAGCGACATCATTTCGTTCCACTGCCCCCTCACGCCCGAGACGCACCACGTGGTGAATGCGGAGAGTCTTGCAACGATGAAAAAAGGCGTGGTGCTGATTAACACCTCTCGCGGTGCGCTGATTGATTCCGAGGCGCTGCTTGCCGGCATCAAGTCCCGCAAAATCGGTGCCGCCTGCCTGGATGTTTACGAGGAGGAATCCGACATTTTCTTTGAGGACAACTCCGGTCACATTCTTGAGGACGACACGCTCGCCCGCCTGATTTCCATGCCGAACGTGATTGTGACCTCGCATCAGGCTTTCCTGACCGAGGAGGCGCTCGCCAACATTGCCGAAACAACTGTGCAAAACCTTCTCGACTTCTCCTCCGGCAAGGGCAACCCCAACGAGGTTTGCTACCGCTGCGCGACGAGGTAAAGACCTTGGGGCGCTGCCCCAAACCCTGCTTAGGGAACTTCTTGAAAGAAGTTCCCTAAGAACCCTCA
>USMO01000046.1 GCA_900555785.1 uncultured Eubacteriales bacterium
TTCGACTCGTAGACGACGCTTTCGAGGGTCTGGCGCAGCAACGCCGTATCATAAAGATAGAAGGGGGTTTCGTAGCCCCGGAGCTTTTGTGCAATTTGTCTGCTTTTCGTCAAAAGTACGCCTGCTTTTGCAATTCGGACAAAAATTTCTTGCAGAATCATAAAAAAGTTTTTCTTGACAAAACCGCCGTCCGCGTGTATAATAATACAGGAAGGCAATGGCGTCTTTGAGATTTCTCAAGGACGCCATTTTTGTTTTTCTAATTTGTCTGAATTACAGGGAGGACACCCAAATGGAACAAGAACCGGTCAAAGGGTTTGCATATCATGAAACGGCGTGGCGGTATGTCGCGCTTTATCAGGACGGAACTTGGCAGCCCGGCGGGTTGACCGCAGATGCCACCGTGGTGCTGAACGAATCCGCCTGCGTACTGCAGTATGCACAGACCTGCTTTGAAGGGCTGAAAGCTTACCGCACGCCGGACGGCAAAACCGTTTGCTTTCGCCCCGATCTCAACGCCGCGCGCCTGCAGGATTCCTGCCTGCGCATGATGATCCCCCCGCTGCCGGACGGCATGTTCGAAAAAGCGGTCCGGCAGGTCATTCACGCCAACCGGGATGCCATTCCGGCAGCCGAGACCGGCGGCTCGCTCTACCTGCGCCCCTATGTCTTCGGCACCAACGCTGTGCTGGGCGTCAAACCGGCAACCGAATACCAGTTCCGTCTGTTTGCCTCTCCGGTCGGCTCCTATTTTGCAGGCGGGATCAAGCCGTTGCGGATTCGCATCAGCGATTTTGACCGCGCCGCGCCGCACGGGACCGGGCACATTAAGGCGGGGCTGAACTACGCCATGAGCCTTTACGCCATTGCGGATGCGCACGCAAACGGATATGACGAAAATCTTTACGTCGATTCCGCGACCCGGACCTACATTGAGGAGACCGGCGGCGCAAACGTGCTGTTCGTCACGCGCGACGGCGGGCTGGTGACACCGAAATCGCCGACCATTCTGCCCTCCATCACGCGGCGGTCGCTCCTGTACGTTGCCGAGCACTACCTGCACATTCCGGCAAAGGAGCGCCCGGTGCGCCTGGACGAGATCGGCAGCTTTGCGGAATGCGGGCTTTGCGGCACGGCTGCGGTCATTTCGCCGGTTGGAACGATTGACGATCACGGAACCGAATACCGCTTCGGCGCGCCGGAAGAAACTTCGGTCCTGCGCCGGTTGTACACTACCCTGCTTGCCATCCAACACGGCGAACTTCCCGCCCCCGAGGGCTGGCTCGTGCAGGTCGATTAAGAAGGAGAAAACCATGAAAATTGCAATTATCGGCGCCGGCGCGATGGGCTGTCTGTATGCGAGCCTGCTTGCCGCGCACAGCGAAGTCACCCTTTACGATGCAGCCCCGGCGGTTGTGGACGCAATCAACCGCACCGGCGTCACATGCCGTGAGCCGGACGGGACCGAGGCGAACGTTCGGATTCCGGCGCAGCTGACGGGCAGCGGAACTGCGCCCTATGATTTGGTCATTCTGTTTGTCAAAGACCTTTACAGCCGTGCGGCACTGGAGGCAAACCGGGCGCTGATCGGTCCCGGCACGCTCCTGCTCTCCCTGCAAAACGGCATGGGCAATGAGGAGATCATGCGGGATTTTGCCGCTCCCGCGCAGATTCTGCTGGGGACCACCAAGCACAACTGCGTCACGCTCGCGCCCGGGCAGATCTATCATTCCGGATCCGGCATCACCTATATCGGCTCGCCGGTCGGCAACAGCGCCGCAGCCGAGACGGTTGTCGGGCTGTTCGTTGCGTGCGGGTTTGAAGCGGAGGAATGCACCGGCGTGCGCCATCTGCTGTGGGAAAAGCTGTTTCTCAACATGTCCGTCAACCCGGTAACCGCTCTGCTCGGCGCGCACATCGGCACGGTGTCGGAGGACCCGGACCTGCGCGAGCTGGCGCATGCGATGATTGACGAAGCGGTCCGTGTAGCAGCTGCCGACGGCGAAACGTTTGACGCTGACACCGTTTTTGCGCGCCTGATTGAGTCGACCCGGCAGCTCTCGACCGGAACGGCATCCATGTGTCAGGATATTCAGCAGAAGCGCCGGACCGAAATCGATTTCATCAACGGTGCAGTCGTCCGCATCGGCGCGCAGTACGGCATCCCCACCCCCTACAACGCCGCGATCGTCCACCTGATGCACGCCAAGGAACGGCTGGTCAGAAAGCAAGACTAAGACCTTGGGCTTTGCCCAAACCTACTTAGGGGGATTCTTTCGGAGAATCCCCCTAAGAACCCCAAGAACTCGAATCAGGTAGAAGTTACCTGTTTATTTTTTTGTGGGTGCTGATTTTATGTTTTTCTATATGTGCATATCCAAAAAATAAAAGTTGTGCGAACATAACAATTGAGTTGCTATGTTCGCACAACTGGTGAAAAAACTTTCCGGCTACACAAAGTCTGTACTTACGAAAGAATAGGACCCAAAATCCCCCTTAGCCAAGTTCTTGGGGGTTCTTAGGGGGGCTTCTCCGAAAGAAGCCCCCTAAGCAGGGTTTGGGGCGGCGCCCCAAGGTCTTCCCCCTAAAACTTGATCGTCAGCTGGTCGGTCTCGTCCACGTCGTCCAGGGCGCCGGCTTCGCGGAGGATGTCGATCACGCCCTTGGAGACCTTCGCGCGGGTTTGAAGGTCTTCTACCGAGAAGAACGGCTCCTCGTTCCGCGCCTGAATGATGCTGTCTGCAGCTGCATCGCCAAGTCCGGGCAGCGCCGAGAACGGCATCCGGATGGCGCCGTTTTCCGGACGGAAAACATAGGACTCAGACACGGCAAGGCTGACCGGCAGGAAGCGGATGCCGCGCGACATTGCCTCGTTGACCAGCTGGAGCACCGGAATGCTGTCCTGCTCCTTCGGCGAGGCGTCCTTGCCGCGCTGCTGAATGTCCTTCATCACGTTGCGGACGTTTTGAATGCCCTTGATAATCACGCTGGCGTCAAAGCCCTTCGGCGCAACCGTGAACATGGTGCAGTAAAATTCCACAGGCTTGTGAACCTTGTACCACGCCAGACGGATTGCCGACATGACGTAAGCAGCCGCGTGCGCCTTCGGGAACAGATAACGAATCTTTTTGCAGGAAAGGATGTACCACTCCGGCACATTGTGCTCGCGCATTTCGGCTTCCCATTCGGGCGTTAACCCCTTCCCCTTCCGAACGGCTTCCATAATCTTGAACGCATGCGCGTTTTCCAAGCCGTAGCGAATCAGGTCCAGCATAACGCCGTCCCGGGTTCCGATGACGCGCGAAATGTCGCAGATGCCGTCCCGAATCAGGTCCTGCGCGTTGCCCAGCCACACGTTGGTCCCGTGCGTCAGACCCGAAATCTGCAAAAGGTCTGCAAAGTTGTGCGGCTTTGCATCAATCAACACCTGCTGGACAAACGGCGTTCCAAGTTCCGGCAGCCCGTAGGTCCCAATCTGGCAGCCGATGTCCTCCGGCGTCACACCAAGCGGCTTGGTCGATTCCAGCAGCTCGTAAACCGAGCTGTCGTTCATTGCCACATCGTTGACCGAGGTGTTGGTAAAGGTCTCCAGCCACTTGTACTTGGTTGGCATATCGTGCCCGAGCTCGTCCAGTTTCAGAATGGTATCGTGCAGATAGGAGAACGCAAAGTGCGTGGTGATGATGTCCGAGTTCGGGTCGTCGGCGGGGTGCTGAACCGGCGTGAAGTCGTAAACCTCGTATTTCTGCGGCACCACGATGATGCCGCCGGGGTGCTGACCGGTCAGCTTCTTGACGCCGGTGCAGCCGTTGACCAGCCGGTTCATCTCGGCGCGCGGCAGGCTGATGCCCTTGCCCTCGACATATTTCGCAACATAGCCGTAAGCCGTCTTGTCGGCAAGCGTGCCGAGCGTGCCGGCGCGGAAGACGTGCCCCTCGCCGAACAGTTCCTCGGTGTACTTATGCACGCGCCCCTGCACGTCACCCGAAAAGTTCAGGTCAATATCCGGTGACTTGTCCCCGTAGAAGCCGAGGAAGGTCTCAAACATGATGTCGTGCCCGTCGGCGTGATATTTCGTGCCGCACATCGGGCAGATCTTGTCCGGCAGGTCAAAGCCGGAACCGACTTCACCCGAGGTGAAAAATTCGCTGTGCTTGCATTCCGGGTTCGGGCAGTAGTAATGCGGCGGGAGCGGGTTGACCTCGGAAATGCCCGCCATGGTGGCAACGAAGGACGAGCCGACCGAGCCGCGCGAGCCGACCAGGTAGCCCTGCTCTTCGCTGAAATGCACCAGTCTTTGCGCAATCAGATACAGCACGGCAAAGCCGTTTTTGATGATGGAGGTCAGCTCCTTGTTCAGGCGCGCCGTCACGATTTCCGGCAGCGGGTCGCCGTACATCTTCTTCGCCCGCGCCCAGCACATGTCCTGCAGCTCCTGCTCCGCGCCTTCCATTTCCGGCGTGTAGGACCCCTTCGGAATCGGGCGAACGCGCTCAATCATGTCGGCAATCCGGTTGGTGTTGGTGACCACAACCTCGTATGCCTTCTCTTTTCCGAGATAGGAAAACTCTTCAAGCATTTCATCGGTCGTGCGAAAATACAGCCCAACGTCCTTGTCGTAATCCTTGAACTTCATGCCCGCCAGCAGGATTTTGCGGAAAAGCTCATCCTCCTTGTTGAGGAAGTGCGCGTCGCAGGTGGCGCAAACCGGCTTGTGATACTGCTCGCCCAGCGCCACAATGCGGCGGTTGATGTCCCGCAGCCCCTCGTCGTCGGCAATCTTTCCTTCGGCAATCAGGAAGCGGTTGTTGCAGATCGGCTGAATTTCCAGATAGTCGTAAAAACTGACAATTTCCTCAATCTCGTTGTCCGGGCGGTTTTCGAGAATCGCCCGCACCAATTCGCCCGCCTCGCATGCCGAGCCGATAATCAAGCCCTCGCGGTGCTTTTCCAGCACGGTCTTCGGAATGCGCGGGTTGCGGCGGAAGTATTTCAGATAGCTGTAGGAAATCAGCTTGTACAGGTTCTTCAGCCCAACCTGATTTTTGACCAGAATGATCTGGTGATAGGTCGGCAGCTTGAGCGGGTCTGCCTTTTCGGTCATGTCGCGGCGCAGATCGTTCAGCGACCGCAGCTCCATTTTCTGCAGCCGGTCGATCATGCAGAAGTAGATCATTGCCAGCATTTCCGCGTCATCGCAGGCGCGGTGATGGTTGAAGTCGCCTAGGTCGTAGTATTTGGCAATGACATCCAGCTTGTGCGATTTCAGCTCGGGGTTGATGAATTTCGAAAGCCCCACTGTATCGAGATACGGGTTTTCGAACGGCAGCCCGGCTTCTTTTGCAAAGTACCGGATAAAGCCGATGTCGAAATTTGCGTTGTGCGCAACCAGCAGCGGGTAAGGCTCCCCCTCCTTCACGCGGTCGTTGCCGATGAAGGAAAAGAAGGCTTTCAGCGCCTCGGCATAGGACGGCGCATCCGCAACCATCTCATCGGTGATGCCGGTCAGCTCTACAATCTCTGCCGGAATCGGGCACTCTGGATTGACAAAGGTGTTGAAGCGCTCCAGCACTTTGCCGTCCTTGATTTTCACGGCGCCGATTTCGGTTATTTTGCAGTTCCGGACCGACAAACCGGTCGTTTCAATGTCGAAAACAATCGTTTCGGCGTTGAAATCGGGGTTGCAGTTCCCCATCACCGCGCTGGCGGTGTCGTTGACGAAGTAGGCTTCGATGCCGTAGATGACCTTGAAGGGGTTGTCCTCTCCTGCGGCTTTCTCCAATGCCAGCATCGCATCCGGAAAGCCCTGTACGTTGCCGTGGTCGGTGATTGCAACTGCCGGATGCCCCCATTTGAGCGCGGTCTTGACCGCCACATCGGGCGGGATCAGCGCATCCATGGTCGACATGGTAGTGTGCAGATGCAGCTCCACGCGCTTTTTCTCAGCCGTGTCCTTGCGTGTAATCTTTTTGATTTGCAGGATGTCGGTATAGAAAAAGCTGTAGTCAAGGTCGGTCTTGCCTTTGCGCGTAATCTGCTTGACATAGCCGCGCATGGCATAAACACCGCCGTTCTTCACGATGCCAGAGAGCGACCGCGCGTCTTCGATTTCCATGCCGAAGGTGCGATGCTCGATGGAAGTATCCCCATCGAAGAGGTCAAAGGTGATGTCCATCTTGTCGCCCGTGCGGTTCTCCTCGGCGGTGAAATTGAAGACCTCACCCAGAAAGACGATGTTCTTCTGCGGGTGGTTGACCGTTGCAATGGCGGTTGGAATAATCTCAAATTCGGAGCCGAGCAGCACGGTCGGTTCGGACACATCAAAGCGCGAATGCCCGATTTCCCAGACCGTTTCGCTGATCTGCTTCGGCGTCGGGTCCAGGTCGGTATAGATGCTCGGAATGCGCGGCAGGACCGCCGTTTCCTGCACGGCAGGACCGCCGCTGTAGGCTGCCTGCTGGCTCTGCATGCGGACGTAATCCTTCTCCGCTTTGGCTGCCTCCTGCGACATGCTGTTGCGCATCATCTGCAGGTCCGAGGCGTAGAGGCACGGGTCGTAGCCGGTCTCCTGCCGGATGGTGATCTTAATCTCGGCATCAAATTCGCTGCGGATGATTTCCTCCATCAGCACCGGGGTCTTGGCATCGGTCACCAGCCCAACGCCGCTTTCGGAGAACGGAATCTCAATGTCAAGCCTGTTTCCGTCCAACCGGTAATGGCAGCGGTTGAAAAAACCGTTTGCCACAATGCCCATGCGGTTGGTCTCGGCAAGCAGCTCCGGCACGTAATCCTCGGTAAAGGTTGCGCCCGGATAATGCGGAAGAAAGCGCACGAAGTTCAGCTCGTACGCTTTTCGGATGCCCGCCTCAATCCGGAACAGGTCGGCGCGGCGGACCGGCGCCGGAAAATCGGCGCGAATCTCCATCATGCGCTGTTCCTTGTCGCAACGCAGACGGACCGACGCCGGGTCAACCGACAGCAACAGCCGCAGGTCAGGCTCGTCCGGACGGTATTTTGCAAAAATTTCGGGTAAGGTTTTACTCATTGCTGCCGGTTCCCCATCTGTTTGATCTCCGCGATCAGGCGCGGAATGATTGCGTCCTCCGGAATCTTCTCTACAATCTCACCGTGCCGGAACAGCACCGCCTCGTGAATGCCGCCCGCAATGCCGACATCCGCTTCACGCGCCTCGCCCGGACCGTTGACCACGCAGCCCATCAGCGCCACCTTCAGCGGCACATCCTCCAGCCCTTCGGCGCGCACGGCATCCTCAAACCGGCGAAACAGCGGAATCAGGTCGATTTTGGTCCGCCCGCAGGTAGGACAGCTCACAATGTCCAGCCCGCGCTGACCGTCAATGCCGACCGCGCGCAGAATCTGCTTTGCCGCCGCAACCTCGCGCACGGGATCGTCGGTCAGCGACACCCGAACGGTGTCTCCGATGCCGTCCGAGAGCAGCGACCCGATGCCGATTGCCCCTTTGAGCAATCCCCGTTCGCCGCCGCCTGCTTCGGTGACCCCGAGGTGGAGCGGATACGGGCAGAGCGACGCCAGGCGCCGGTTTGCCTCAATCATGTCATGCACGGTCGAGGTCTTGATGGACAGCACGATATCGTGAAAATCGAATTTTTCCAGAAGAGACGCATGGTAGAGCGCGCTCTCGCAAAGCGCCTCCGGTGTCGGGGCATCGTACTTTGCCAGAATGTGCTTCTCGAGCGACCCGCCGTTGACCCCGATGCGAATCGGAATGTTTCTGGCGCGGCAGGCATCCGCAACGGCTTTGACGCGGTCCTCCCCGCCGATGTTTCCGGGGTTGATGCGGATCTTATCAAAGCCAAGCTCCGCGCAGCGCAGCGCAGCCTTGTAATCAAAATGGATATCCGCGACAATCGGGACCGTTACGCCCGCATCCCGCAGGGCAAGAATCACATCCGCCGCCTGCGGAGTCGGTACCGTTACGCGCACAATATCGCAGCCCGCAGCCTCCAGCGCCCTGACCTGCGCCACGGTTGCGGCATGGTCATAGGTGTCGGTGTTGGTCATCGACTGAATGGCTATGGGCGCATCGCCGCCGATGACGCGGTTTCCCACCCGCAGCGGCGCGGTCCTTCTTCTGATCTTGTTATAGTCCATGTTGTCTCCTCAGAACAGCGCGATAATATCCTTGAACATCACGGCCGCCATCAGGGCGAGCATGACAATCAGACCCACGAAATTGATAATCCCCTCCACCTGCGGCTTTGCCTTTTTGCGGCGAATCAATTCGACCACGTACAGCAGAATGTGCCCGCCGTCCAGCGCCGGAATCGGCAACAGGTTCATGATGCCGAGGTTGATGGAAATAACGATGACCAGATGCAGCACATCCAGCGCCGAGCTTTTCGCTGCCTGTGCAATGGTCCCGGTAATGCCGACGGGACCCGACACGCTGTCAGCCGTGTAGCGCCCGCCAACCAGCCCGAACAGCGAATCGTAAACCATCTTGACTGCCGAGCAGGATTGCCAGAAGCTGTGCTTGACCAACTTCGGGAAGGTCAGCTTTTCGCCCCAGACCTGAAAATCCATCTGCCCGAAGGTGGTCTTGTTTTGCACGCCGGTCGGGAAAATGACGTTTTCCAGCACGATCTTCTCACCGTTCCGGCGCACGGTCACGTTCACCGCCTTGTATCCCTGCGAGGTAATCTCGTAGTTCAGCTGATAGAGGGTGTGAACCGGCGTGTTGCCGATTTTCAGAATCTCGTCTCCAACCTGCAGACCGCTGTTTTGGCTGATGTTGCCCTCCGGAAAGCCCGCAATGACGGTATTTCCGAGGTAGCCCTGCCGCCCCATCGCGCCAACCATGATGAACATCAAAAGGAACCCCAGAAGAATATTCATCGCCGGTCCCGCAAGAGAAATCAGAATCCGGCGCCATGCGCTCTGGTTACAGTAGGCGTGCTTTTCGTCCTCAGCCGTGATTTCCGCAACCTCTTCCGGGGTTTTGACGTCGTTCAGAAGCGGATTCTCGGGGTCCGAGGTCACAACTTCGCCCTTCTCGTTCCCCTGCGCCAACTCCATGCCGCTCTCGCCCAGCATGCTGACAAAGCCGCCGATCGGCAGCAGCCGCAGTGCATAGACCGTGCCGCTCTTTTTGGAGCGGTGCGAGAGAATGCGCGGTCCCATGCCGATGGCAAATTCCAGAATCTTCACCCCGCATGCGCGCGCAACGAGAAAATGCCCCAGCTCGTGAATGAAAATCAGAAAGCCGAAGATGAAAATTGCCAGTAAGATATACAAAACAATCATAGCTTGCCTCCTTTGACTTGCTCCGCAACCGTCCGTGCCTCGGCGTCAAAAGCGAAGATGCCGTCAACCGTCCGCGCGCCCGCAGCCGCTCCGCGCAGCCGCTCCACCGTCTCGCCCACCACTTCGGCAATTCCCGGGAAGGACAGTCCATGCGAAAGGAACGATGCCACGGCAACCTCGTTTGCGGCATTCAGCACCGCCGGAACCGCGCCGCCCGATGCGATTGCCGACCGCGCCAGCGCCAGGAGCGGGAAGGTCTCGGTGTCGGGATGCCTAAAGGTGAGCGTGCCGACCGAGAAAAGGTCGAGCGGTTCAATGACCGCAGGCAGACGCGCAGGGTAAGTCAGCGCATACTGCACGCACTCCCGCATGTCGGGATGGCTCAGCTCGGCGATGACGGCGTTATCAATATATTCCACAGCGCTGTGGATTATACTCTCGCGGTGTACGACGACCGTGACCTGCGCAGGGCTGACGCCGAAAAGGCGTACCGCCTCGATGACTTCAAGTCCCTTGCCCTCCATCATCATTTTGACGAGATTCTTGCCGATGTCGTGGAAGTCGCCGCGCACCGTGCCGAGGACGACTTTTCCGGCGGGCT
>USMO01000047.1 GCA_900555785.1 uncultured Eubacteriales bacterium
GTGACCGAGCCGCCGGTGTGCGCAATCAGCTTCAGCCGGTCGGCGCCTGCCAGCACCGCTTCGTCAAACAGCGTTGTGCCCCAGCCGGTCAGCGCAACGTCCACGCCGTGCAGGCGGTCGCGCAGCTCTTCCGGGGTAAAATTGCGGTCCATGGTGTTGTACTCCACCTCCGCAATCGATTCCAGCCGACTGCGCACCTGCTGCGGGATAAAACTCTCGCGAATCACGCCCTGCGGCGCGGTTACCAGTATTTTCATATGTTTTTTCTCCTTCTGGGGGGAAGACCTTGGGGCGCCGCCCCAAGCCCTGCTTAGGAACCTTCTTGGAAGAAGGTCCCTAAGCACCTCCAAGAACTTTCAATGAAAGGGAATATTGCTTCCGGGCAATAGTGGGTGCTGATTATTTTTTCAGGTAGCAGCGGATGCCGGATTTGACGAGCTCCTTGTGGGCGGTCAGGAAATCCTGGCTGTCCAGATCGATGCGCAGCAGGCACGGCAGCGTGTAGCGGTTGGAGAAGTAGGAGAACGCGCCGGTGATGAGCGCAAAGACCACCACCTTGCTGTTGGCGTTCTCGTTGAACACGCCCGCCTCACGCCCGGACCGGACGGTGCGGCGGATGCAGTCGATGATCGGTGCCTTGACGTCTGCCAGGCTCTCGCTCGCCTTGACCGCACGCGCTTCGTTCAGATTCTCCCACATGATAATCTTCACGAAATCCGGGTTACGAATCAGGAACTCGAAATAGCGGTCGACAATCGCATCAATCAGCTCACCCGGATCGGTAAACTGCTGCTGAATCAGTTCGGCTTCAATTGAGGACAGCAGCCTGTATTCGTAGGCGATGACATTCGCGTACAGCTTCTCTTTCGAGCCGTAGTATTGATAAATCATCCCCTTGTTGCAGCCCGCTGCGTTTGCGATGCAGTCCACCCGCGCGCCCGCAAAACCGTTTTGCGCAAATTCCTTCACCGCAGCCACCAGAATGTTGCCTCTTGTCCGTTCCGCATTTCGTTCCATGCCGTAATCATCCTTTGCTGTATAAACAGTTATTTAATACTTATAGGATACCACAAAATTCCGGTTTTGTCAAGCCGAAAAGATCAGTATTTTCCGTTCCGCGCCTCAAAATGCGTGGGTTTGTTCAGGGTCTTGCCGTTCGAATTGAGCCATTCGACCTGCAGGTCCATCAACTCGCCCGCACTCAGCGCCGGGTAGCCGAACGCCTCGGTACACTTCATGGTGTTGACCAGATAGGCATCGTTCTGCGGCGTGCCCTCGAAAATCGGCTCCACGCCAAGCCCCTTGCCCATGCGGCGCGCGGCGTATTCAACCGACACCACCTCAGGTCCCGAGATATTCATCTTGACCGCCGGAGAATCGGCAAGCAGCAGGGCGCGGATGGCGTATTCGTTCGCGCTCCCCTGCCAGATGTAGTTGATGCAGGCATTTTCGATCTGAACCGGCTTGCCCGCCCGGACGTTCTCGGCAATGTCGCAAAGCACACCGTAGTTCAGCCCGATTGCAAAGCACAGGCGATAGATGAACACCTTGGTCCCGTAGGCATTTGCGGCATACTCAAAAGCACGCTCGCGCGCCAGGCAGCTCATCGGGTATTCGCCAACCGGCACAACCGGGTCTTCCTCGGAGGGACCGCCGTTCCGCACCGGCGCAATGGAATAGATGTTTGCCGACGAGAAGACGACAATCCGCGACTTTTTGAACTTCTCCGCAACAAACGCCGACAGCGTGGCATTCATGCCCCAGGTCTCCCATTCGTGACCGTCGGTGCCGAACTTTCTGCCCGCCATGTAGATGACGTTCTCCACCTCGGGCAGCGCGTCCAGTTCCTCCCGCTTCTGCAGATCGGCACGGATGATCTCCACGCCTGCGTCCTCCAGTTCCTTCGCCGCTTCTGCCGACGAGAACCGGGACACCGCGATGACGCGCTTCTTCACGCCAGCCGCTCTGACGGCGTTTGCCGCAAGGATGCACAGCGACGGACCCATTTTGCCGCCAGCGCCAAGAATCATGATGTCTCCCTCAATTTTTTGAATCTCTTCGATCAGCTTTGCCGACGGGGTTGTCAGCATTTCATCCAACTGTTTCTGATTCAGCATTTGATTATCCTTTCTTCTGCTTTTCATGTTGTTCCGCGAACGCCCGGCGAATCTCTCCGGCCACCCGGGCATTATCCGCAAGCAGATCGATGACCGTTGCGGTCATCAGTTTTGTCGGCAGCAGGATTGCCGCCTCGTTGTCAATCGCCAGAAAGTCCGCGCCGTGTGCGCCGCCCCGGTATCCGCCGCAGGTCGGCTGAATGGCGGGGATTGCCTGACTGACATCGCCCATATCGGTTGACCCGACCATATCCGCGCCCGAAATAATCCGGTCCTCGGGCAGGAATGTGCGCGCGTTGTCCGCAAACAGGCGGCTCAGCTGCCGGTCCTGTGCCAGCGGCGCATAGCTGCCGACATCGCAGATTTCCACCTCCGCGCCAACGGCATAAGCAGCCCCGCGGATTGCCCGGTCGACCTTTGCGCAGGCATCGGCAATCGCTTCGGGCGTTGCGCCGCGCACGTAGGTCTCCATCGTCACATCGGCGGGCACAATGTTGACCAGATCCCCGCCCTTGGTGATGATGGGATGCACGCGAATCTTGTCGCTGTCGCGGAAGGTCTCACGCATGGCATGGATGCACATCATCGCAGCCATTGCCGCATTCAGGGCGTTGACCCCCTCCCAGGGAGCGCCGCCCGCATGTGCCGCCTTGCCCTTGAAATGCACGGTCTTGGCAACAAAGCCCAGGCTGTTGCATTCGACAAAGCAGGTCGGCTCGGGGCAGTTCGGCTGCGCGTGTACCATCAACGCACAGGAATAGCCGTCAAAGAAGCCTTCTTCCAGGAGTTCCAGCTTTCCGCTGAGCGCCCGGATTTTGCCCTCCCGGCGCAGCCCTTCGCGGTATTCCAAGTCCACAAATTCCTCTGCCGGGACCGCCAGAAAGGTTACGTTTCCTCCCAGCGCTTCGGCAACGCCGCTCTTTTTCAGCGTCTCCGCAACGCCCAGCAGTTCGGCAAGCTGAATGTTGTGACCGCAGGTATGCGCCGCGCCGGTCTCCTTGTTCGCATAGGGACAATCCGGCGTCAGAACCGCGTCCAGCTCGCCGATGACGCAGACCTTTTCCTCTCCCGCCTTCGGGGGAAACAGTTCTGCCGCAACGCCGGTCAGCGCCACGCGGCGAACATTATAAAGCCCCAGCGCGCGCATCTGTTCCCCGACATATGCCGAGGTCTTTTCTTCCTTAAAGCCGAGCTCCGGCGTTCCCCGGACGGTCATCGCATGCGCGTAGAGCCGCTCTGCAATGCCGTCCAGATACGCGTAAGCCCGTGCCTTTTCTTCACAGGCAGTCTGCATCGCCCTGCCTCACTTCAGCGCCTGAATCTTCCGCTTCAGTGTGTTCATCAGAAGGATGATCGCATCCTCCTGCCCCTTCAGGTCGGAAACATTCTCCGCAGAACCGATCGGCGTTGGGAACGGAGACCGGAGCTCTTCGGAGAACTCCGCGCCGAAGGAGCTGGTAACGGATTCCAGAATGATATTCAGCATTTCAATCGATTCCGGCTCGCGGTTGTTGCGGTACTTCACCGTGTTGAAATACTCATCAATCACCAGCTTGTGGGTCTGGTAGCCCATCTCTTCGAGCGCAGCGGAAGCAGCCTCAATCTTTTCGGATGCCGCCAGAATGGAAATCTGCGAATGCACCGCCTCGGACAGCGTATAGTAGCTCGACTGCGCCTCGTTATACATCGGCAGCGGGAAAATGCCGTAGTCACGGTCCTGCGTCCGCAGGGTTCCCGCATAGTTCAACAGCTCGGTGATGAACACGCTCTGACCGGCGGTAAACATCTTCCGGCATTCCTCGCGGGCGCCGTCATTGTTGCCGTTGACGAACACGCCTTCGTTCTGGTTCACAAACCGGTAGAACTCCGAATAAATGTTGACGTTCTGCTCGCTGACGAAGGTTGTGGTAATCTTTCCGTCGCTGTCCTTGGACACCACGGTCACGCCGAACGCAGTCGGGAATCCGTCGCGCCCGCAGGAGAACGCGGGAGAGACCAGACCGAAGGTGTCCCCGTTCGATTTCCGGTCGTTCGAATCGTTGTCGACCCAACCGAACAGCGTCACATACTCCTCCATCTTTTCAAAGGTCCATTTGTAATCGCGCACAACGTTGTAAAGGCTCTCGTCCGCCACCTTCGACTTGAACAGCTGCGTATCGCAGAACATGACGAAGGAGCTGTCCAGCATCGTCAGCGTCAGCTCGCCTTCCAGCATGTAGAGCTTTCCGGCATAGGTGCATTCCTCGATAAAGCTGCTGTTCCAATAGGACGATTCCAGGTCCAGGTACTTCACCGCATCGGTGTCATAGAAGTTCTGGAAGTAGCCTTCCAGCATCAGCGTAACCATGGAATAGTTCGGACCGAACAGAATGTCGATCATGTCATCGCCGCCCGCCTTTGCAACGTTGCGGATTGCCGTAATGAAATCGGCACGCTGTGCCCAGGTTGCGGGCAGAGTGGTCAGGTGCAGGCTCAGGTTCAGCTTGTCCTCAGTGTAGCGGTTCCGGTTTTCGATTGCCGTAACCAGCTTGTCAACGGTGTTCCGCTCGGGGTCCAGTTCAAATGCAATGTCATCGCGGTCGCGCACGCCGATGTTCAGCTGCATGTTGTTGTAATCCAGCGTATCCGGAACCGGGCTTTCGCTGTCGCGGTTGTCGGTCGCGTCATTGTTCTTGGTGTCGGTCGTGTTGCCGGGATTCTTGCCTCCGGAACATGCCGCCAGAGAAACGGCACAAAGGAGCGCAAGGATTGTGATCAGCCATCTTTTCATTCTCGTTTTCCTTCCTTCCATCAGGATCGGACCGGCTGGAGCGTCAGAGCGCCGCCGTCCGTTTGTATCCGCAGTACGCCGCTCTCGGGCGCTACGTACTGCCGCAGAACTGTCCGGTCATCCCGGAGAACCTGCCAGATGCCGCCAGCCAAACCGGTCACGGTCCATTCCGTAACATCGGCAGGGGCATTCAGGTTCACGCTTCGCCGCACGGTTGTCTCGCGCGCCGGGAACCAGACCGCCTGACCCAGCAGCGAGGCACCGGTGAAGCCGTCGGCTTCCAGCAGCACAGCCTGCGCGTCGGGTCTTGTCTCGGGATTCCTGTTGTCCGCATCGCAAACCAGCATCACGTTCAGGAACAGATCTTCCTTTGCGGGCATCGCCGGTCTGACCTCCACTCTCCCCCAGCCTGTTTCCACGCAGGGCTTGAGCTTGCCGGTATAGTCATACGGATAGTTTTTCCCTTCGATGAGAAATTCGCGTCCCTCACCGCCCAGAACATCGATCTGCGCGTTCCGGGGCAGGAGCATCTGCGCAATCAGCTTGCCGCCGTACTGCGTCGGCTCTGCCACCAGGCTGTCCGGCTTGGCGGTGCGGGTGATGATAACGCGGTTGCCCTCCACGCGCGGCGCCTCCTGGCAATGCAGAAGCGACGCCTTGCGGTAGGACGGATCTGAGGCGACCACCTGGTCGTAAACCAGCATCAGGGCAGGAATCTCCGCGTCCTTTCGCGGCAGGAAGACCATCCGGCGGAACACCCGCTCTGCCTTCTTCCCATAGGCCGCAGTCAGGTCGCCCGCAATGTAGGTGCAGTCCGGATCCTCGCTGTGCCCTGTCACGGTTGCCATGCGGAAGCGCGGGTCGGAGAGCCAGGAATGCAGGTCCACCACCTCGCCCGGTCCCATCAGCTGACCGCCGCAGTTGTCCGCGCGCCCGTTCGTCTCGCCCGGGCAGAAGATGGTCACGCAGTTGTGCGCAACCGTTTGCTTGTTGTAGCTCATGTCGTGTGGGGACCCATAATGAATATAAGCCCCCGAGTCAGATGCCAGAATGCCGCGGTAGTAAAGCTGGAAATGTCCGAAGTCCATGTGATGATGGTTTGCCGTCCAGAGCCCGCCGAGTTTCATCAGAGCCATCACGTCACGCGACGCCGGGGAAATGTCATACCCCGTGCGTGCCAGCGTGACCCCGCAGGGGTCCTTGTAATGGACCACCAGCGGATAGGTGTCCTCAAAATCCGCCTCGCCGATGCTGTCGTCGTCAAACAGCATCATCTGCACAGGCGTCAGGGTCAGCTCGGTATAGGCGAAGTTTCCATGCCCGCCAAGCTTCAGAAACGCCTGTTTCCGATATACCGGGTCGCGGAACAGGTTGCCTGCCAGAAACCACGGGTAGGCGTACTGGTTCCATCTCCCTCCAAATTCGTTGTAATCATCGCCGTCGCGGAGTCCCTCTGCGTCCGGTCTGCGGAAATGAAGCCACTGTGCCGGCAGTTTTTTCATGTCCGGAGAATAGACGAAGTCGCCCGTCAGCTTTCGGAAGATCCACGCCGACCACAGGTCCCATGTGAACCGGTAGCCGCCGTAGGATGCCCCGTTGATCGGCGATCCGCTTGCATACCAGTAGTTCCGGACCGGAACATACAGGTAAAAGAAGCGTCCCGCCACGAATCGGTAAATATCGGGATATTCATCGTAGACCGCGATGGAGAAGGACAGCCAATCGCGCAGAAGCTGTGCCTCTGCCTGGTGGCTTGCCGTCACGCCGTAGCGGCAGGGCGGCATCCCGATCTCCATGCGGGGTGCGATCCTGTTTTCAACCGCTGCCACAATCGTATACCGGTCGTCGGCAGTCAGCAGATCATGGCACCAGTCGTAGACCTCAGCCGCCGTGAACATGGTGTGCCCCATGAACCGGTAGTCATCGGCAAGACCTTCAAAGGATGCCACGTCAAAGTAGCTCCGGATAAACCGAATGGCGTCCAAGCCGTCCTGCCGGTTTCCGTCCAGCAGATAGGAGTAAGCCCGCGCCTCGATTGCGGCAAGTGCAATCCCGTCGCGCGCGGCGGCAGGCGTCATCAGCGCATCCAGATCCAGCGTCCGCAGCCGCTCCCATTCCTGCAGTGCGGCAGCATAGACCGGAGCCTTGCGCTTCTCCCGCAGAGCTGTCAGTTCCCCTTCTGCCACCAGCACGCGCGGGTGCCTTGCGGGCGGCGTGATACGCGGCATTGGGTATTTGTCCGCAGGCATCTGTACGATCTCACCGTATCGCTTCGTGTCGCTCATTGGTTTTTCCTCTCTTTTCTATTGCGGGAAGTCTTACTCTCTCCCCTTCAGGTATTCCTTTACGAAAGCGTCATCGTTCAGGTGGGGGTACATCCGGCAAACGCGGTCGATTTCCGCGCTCTGACCGGCAGAAAGATGCTCCTTGTCGCAAAGGCAATGGATGTAGGGCATCAGTCCCTGACGGTGCAGAATCTCGTGAATGCCGGAAATGCAGCCCGTGAAGTTGTTTGCAACGTCAAAGATTGCGCCGTTTGCATCGGTCACCTGCGCCGCAAGTTCGCGCCATGCGGGGTCGTTCGGGTTTGCCTTGATCTTTTCGAACATCTCCACCACCGTGTGCGTCCAGACCGACCAATGCCCCAGAAGCCCGCCGACAAACCGCCGCGTGCGCTCCTTGCCGTCCTCGCCGAGGAACGTAAAGGTCGAGGTCAGGTCTGCAATGATGTTGTCATCGTTGCCGGTGTAAAGCGCCACCTCGTCCGGACGGTCGCAGAACGCCGCCGCACGCATCACGTCAATCGTTGCGTAGCGGTTGAACGCTGCCACCTTCACGCCAATCACGCCCGGCGTGTTGCAGACCGCCAGCCAGTAGTCGTAGGACAGCCGTCTGCCGCCAACCGCCGTTTGGAGATAGAACCCAATCACCGGCAGGACCGCCGCAACCGCGCGGGTGCGCTCCACCAGGTATTCCTCGCTCTCGGCGTTCAGCCCGCCCGGGCTGAGCAGGACCGCATCGTAGCCGAGCCGCTTTGCGGTCTCCGCTTCCTTCACTGCCTGTTCGGTCTTTCCGCAAACGCCCGCAACCCGGACAATCACCCGCCCCGTGCGCGCTTCGAATGCGTCAATCGACTCTGCCACTGTGCCGATGACCGTTTCGAAAAGCCCGAATTCGGGGTTCCGGATCTCAAACTGCGTGCTGTGTACTGCGGTTGCAATGCCGCCTGCGCCCGCCTCCAGATAGTAGCCGTTCAGGAGCTTTTGCCCTTCCGGGTCAAACTTCCGGTTTGCGTCCAGCACCAACGGCGTTGCGGGAATCACCGTTCCCGCCGCAAACTGCTTTCGTGCCAATTCCGTTCTGTTCATGCCTGTTTCCTTCCTTCTTTCGGCGCACCGTTTCGTTTCTGCCTACAGTATAGCACACTCCGCGCCGTTTGTCAAGATGTATCTAACTATTTATTTAGTTTCATACCAAAAAATATTCCGCCCTCCGCAAGGTCTCCCCTGTGGGAGACCTTGCCGGGTCCCGGTCAGCCTTTGAATGCCTCGCCGCCGTAATACTTCAGCATCTTTCTCAGCTTTTCCTCGGTGTCGAAGATCATCACAACCTTTTCGCCGTTCTCGGGCGCGTAGATTGCGTACCAGACCGGCTTGTCATCCGCGCCGGAGAGCATGACGTACTTCTTGTCTGCCGCAAAGCCATCGGCTTCTGCCTTCTGCGCCTCGGTCTCGTAGGGGGCGATAACCTTCAGGTCCTGAACGCGGCAGGAGAGCAGGTCTTTTCTGGTCAGACCGCCGTAAATTACTGCCAAGCCGAGCTGCCCCATGTGGACCGTCATCTCGTATTCCACCTTTGCATACCGCCAGGTGAAGAAGATCAGAATCAGGAGCGTGACCAGCGAGAGTGCCGCAATGTACATGGCATAGGTCTGCAGAACTGCCAGCGCAATGCCCCACAGCCCGACAAAGCCGACGTAGAGCAGAATCAGGAGCAGCTTGCGGGTCTTGAGCTTCTTATCCGGCTTCGGCAGGATGCTCATTGCAACCGAGCGCTCGTCGTCAAACTTGGAGTAGACAGACTTTTTGATGGTGTCGTTTTTCATGTGTTTACCTTCTTTCTTTTCTTTGCGCACCGTGTGGCTCCGGCGCGGCATTTATGCATGATCCGCCATCCGCAGCGAAAGCGGCAGCGGGAACAGCCAATGAACGGGGTTCCGGCAGGTCAGGCGCGCCGGAGAGAAATCCGAGAAGAAGAATGCCATCGCATCCGGGTAGGAAAGAGTCAGCTCCGGCATCTCGCAGCTCTCCCTTACGGTCGGGCTCCCCTCCCGGACCGAGACCGTCAGAGTCTCCGCGTGCATGCCGTCCTCGATGCGGACCGTCAGGCGTCCGTCATCCAGCCGGCATTCGGTTGCCGCCAGCGACAGCAACGCCTGAAGGACCGGGACAAACCGCAGAACCGCGAATTTCTCCCATTGCATCCGATCTGCCGTTTCAGCGACCGCAGCAGCCCGGAGGCACAGCCCGGTCTCCCACGGCGAGAGCATCAGGATCATGTCCTCCTTACCCGTTCTTGCCGCCCGCAGGACCGGGAACAGGTCATCCGGGTCGCGCAGGACCGGCTCGCGCAGCTCGTTGCCCTTGCGCAGGAAGTATCCGATCAGCATCTCGCCCCGGAACGCCGCATACGGGCGGTAGTCCCAGGAGCACAGAATGTCGTAAAAGCGCGCGCTCTGCCGCTCTGCGCGGACCGGCTGCCGGTCGTGCAGGTCTGCCATCTCCTGCAGGACAGGGTCATTCTGCAGGACAGGGCGAACGGTCACGTCATTCGGGGTATCCCCAAAGCAATGCCGGAAATTCGCTGCGGTCAGCCGGAAGGTCCGGTCTGCGCCGGTCGGCTCAAAGCCGAATGCCGCATACCGCTGCCGCT
>USMO01000048.1 GCA_900555785.1 uncultured Eubacteriales bacterium
CTTGATTGCGCCGATCAGCTGCTCCTTCGGGTCGGTCGGGAAATCCACACCGATCTTGGATTTGTACTCTGCCTTGAACTGGTTAGCCAGCTTCTTGAGGTCGTCTGCATCGAGCTCAACGTCAAACTTGACGCCCTTCTCTTCCTTCATCTTGTCGATGAGCTGCTCGAAATACTTCTTGCCGACTTCCATAACGACATCGGAGTACATCTGGATAAATCTGCGGTAGCAGTCCCAAGCCCAGCGCGGGTTGTTGGACTTCTTCGCAATGACATTGACCACGTCCTCGTTCAGACCCAGGTTCAGGATGGTATCCATCATGCCGGGCATGGACGCACGCGCACCGGAACGGACCGAGACGAGCAGCGGGTTCTCATGGTCGCCGAACTTCTTGCCGGTGATCTGCTCCATTTTGGAGATATACTCCATGATCTCTGCCATAATGCCGTCATTGATCTGTCTGCCGTCCTCGTAATACTGGGTGCAGGCTTCGGTGGTGATGGTGAAGCCCTGCGGAACAGGCAGCCCGATGTTGGTCATTTCAGCAAGGTTTGCGCCTTTACCGCCAAGCAGCTCGCGCATGTTCGCGTTGCCTTCGGTAAACAGGTAGCAATACTTGTGTGCCATAAGTGTTGATCCTCCGTATATGAAATAAATTTTTGACATCTGTATGCGCAGCTGTTTGCATGGCAAAAAGCCGCTTCGCCAATGGTGGCGCTCACAGTACAGCATATTATACCATATTTTTCGCCCAATTTCCAGCCCCAGAGAACCACAAAGCGCCGGATTATTGTAAACATTTTATGAACCACCGCAAAAATCGGGAAAATTCCTTTGACATCCGGGCGGTTTTATAGTATAATAACGGAAGAACACATACAAAACAGGACAACAGCGGCGGACCGGGGCTTTCCCCTGTCGGTCGCTTTTAGGTGTTTGGGGAGGCGATACAAAATGGCGGATATTTTTGAATTGTTCCGGCAGATTTCCGGAAAAAGCGAAGGTTCGGCTCCGGTTTCCTGGCTGGTCGTTGGGCTTGGGAACCCCGGTGACGAATATCGGTCCACGCGGCACAATGCGGGCTTCATGGCGATTGACGAGATTGCGCGGGACCTGGGTGCCCCGGTTGACCGGATGAAGTTTCACGCGCTGACGGGTGACGTTATGATTGACGGGGTGCGTGTGCTTCTGATGAAGCCGATGACAATGATGAACGCCTCCGGCATTGCGGTCGGTGAGGCTGCCGGTTTCTACAAGCTGCCCCCGGAGCGGGTTCTGGTCTTCTCGGACGATATCACGCTGGCGCCCGGCAGGCTACGGGTTCGTGCTCACGGCAGTGCCGGCGGGCACAACGGGCTGAAGAGCATCATTGAGCATCTCGGCTCCGAGAATTTCCCGCGCATCCGGATGGGCGTTGGCGAAAAGCCGCACCCCGACATGGACCTTGCCGATTGGGTCCTCTCAAACTTCACTGACTCCGAAAAGCTCCAACTTCACTCCGCGGCTCTCTGCGCCGAAGAGGGGCTAAAGCTGATCCTCTCCGGCAACTTCGACCGCGCCGTCCAACTCTGCAATTCGCATCGATAGAAGACCTCGGTGCGCTGCCCCGAACCCTGCTTAAACCTTTCTTGAAAGAAAGGTTTAAGAATCCAAAGAACTTCCCTGAGAGGGGTGTCCCCCCCTTCCTCAAGCCCGCAAAATCTGATGCGCCGCAGAGAAGGGGGAACGCCCCTCTCAGGGAAGGTTCTTGGGGGTTCTTAGCCCCTTCTTCTAAGAAGGGGTCTAAGCGGGGCTTGGGGCGGCGCCCCAAGGTCTTCCACAACAAGGAGATATATGAGGAATATTTTGACTTCGGTTATCCGGTCTGATCCGGAGTACGGGCAGCTGCTGCGCACGGTGCGGCAGGATTTTCGCGTCAGCCCGTTGCCGATTCTTGCCAGCGGTCTGTGCGAGGGAGCAGCGGATGCGTTGCTGGTCTCGGTCCTGGAGGATACCGCAGGCGAGCGGGGCGGGGTGGCGCTCATCCTCTGCCCGGAGGAGAAGGACTGCGTGCGCCTGGGCGGGTTGCTGGAGCGGTTCGGTCTGCGCACGGGCTTCTACATGGCGCGCGACCTCACCTTTTACAGCATGACCGCTTCGCACGAATACGAGCACGAGCGCATCAAGGTGCTTGCAGGTCTTCAGAATAACGCCTACGATGCAATCCTGACCACGCCGGACGCCGCGCTTGGCTACACCGTCCCCCCGAAGGTCCTGACCGCGAACACCATCACCATCCAGGACGACCAGCCCGTTGACCTCCCTGCCCTTTCGCGCAGGCTGATTGCGGCGGGATTTGCCCGGGTGGACCTGGTCGACAGCCCCGGGCAGTTTGCGCTGCGCGGCGGCATTGTGGACATCTACCCGCCCTTCGGGACCTTTCTGGACGCGGACGGGGACGGCAAATCCGGCGCCTACGCCCTGCGCATCGAGCTGTTCGGAGACGACATCGACCGCATGGGGCTGTTCGAGCCGGACACCCAACGCATGACGCAAACGGTCACCTCTGCCGAGTTCCAGCCGGCGCGCGAGCTGCTGTGCGACAAACCGGCGCTGGAGCGCCTGAAAAAGCTGATTGCGGCACAGTTCCGCGCCGCCAAAAGCGAGGACACCATGGAGGAACTGGTCAAGGAGACCGCCGCCGTGGACGCAGCCATGCGCGGCGAGGGCGAGGTGCTCTTTCTGGATAAGTATATCACCGCCGTCTATGAGGAAAAGGCGTGCCTGCTCGATTACTTCACCGGTCGGCGACTGGTGATCGAACGCTCGACAAACGCGCTGCGCGACCGCCTGCAGGCATTCGAATGGCACATGAACCAGACCGTGACCGAACTGGTGGAAGGCGGAACGGTTGCCGGAAAATACGCCGAATACAACCGCCCCGCGTCCTATCTTGGGGAGTTCACCGACACGCAGGTCACCCTGCACCTGGATTCGATTGCCTACAGCGTTTCCGACCGCCGCCTTGCCGGTCTGTTCGGGTTCCGCACGCGGCATACCGTCTCCTATTCCGAAAACGATGAACTGTTTCTCACCGACCTGCGCGGCTTCTCGGACGGCAGCTACCGCTCGGTTGTCCTGGTGGAAAACCAACTGCAGGCAGATCAGCTGACCGAGCAGCTGCGCGCGGACGGCTATGAAGTCATCGACTCCCCTGCCGACGTCTCCACAATGCCCGGCGGCAGCGTCACGGTGCTCTGGCGCGAGCTGCTGCCCGGCTTTGAACTGATCGTGCCGCACATTGCGGTGCTTTCCAAAAACGCCGATGCACGGGTCGGGGGGCTGAGTCTCGGCAGCAAGTCGGCGCTGCGCAAGAAGAAACCGAAAAACACCAAGAGCATCCTCTCCTATGCCGATCTGGAAGTCGGCGACTATGTGGTGCATGAAACTTACGGCATCGGGCTTTACACCGGCATCGAAACCAAGGTTTGCGGCGGCGTGTCGCGCGACTATATCGGCATTCAGTACGCGGGCAGCGACAAGCTGTTCCTGCCGGTCGAAAAGCTGGACAAAGTGTCGAAATATATCGGCGCGCGCAGCGAGGACGGCACGGTCAAGCTGTCGAAAATGGGCGGTGACGCCTGGAAGAAATCCAAGGCGCGGGCATCGGCTGCGGTCAAGGAAATGGCGCGCGAACTGATTCGCCTCTACGCCGAGCGCATGCGCCTGCCGGGTCATGCCTTCCCCGCCGACGACAAATACCAGAAGGCGTTCGAGGATGCCTTTGAATACGACGAGACCGACAGCCAGCTTTCCACCGCCGACGAGATCAAGACCGACATGATAAAAGCCGTCCCGATGGACCGCCTGCTGTGCGGCGACGTGGGCTACGGCAAGACCGAGGTTGCCATGCGCGCGGCTTACAAGGCGGTGCTGGGCGGCTGCCAGGTTGCCGTGCTGGTTCCGACCACCCTGCTGGCGCTCCAGCATTTTCAAACCTTTGTCAGCCGGATGCGCGCCTTTGCGGTCAACGTGGACATGATCTCCCGGTTCCGCACGCCGAAGCAGCAGGCGGCAACCCTGCGGCGGCTGGCACGCGGCGAGGTCGATATTCTCATCGGCACGCACCGGATCCTGTCGCAGGACGTCAGATTCCATGACCTCGGGCTGATCATCGTGGACGAAGAGCAGCGCTTCGGCGTGGCGCAGAAGGAAAAACTGAAGCAGGTTGCCAAGGGCGTGGATGTGCTGTCGCTCTCCGCAACGCCGATTCCGCGCACGCTGAACATGGCGATGGGAGGCATCCGGGACATTTCGATTCTCGATGACGCGCCGGTCGACCGCCTGCCGATTCAGACCTATGTGCTGGAGGAAGACCCGCTGATTCTCGAAGAAGCCATGCGGCGGGAGCTGCGACGCGGCGGGCAGGTGTTCTATCTGCACAACAACGTGGAGACCATCTACAGCGTGGCTGCGCAGGTGTCGAAAGCCATTCCCGAGGCGCGCATCACCGTGGCGCACGGAAAGATGGAGCGGGACGAACTGGAAAAGATTTGGGAGCAGATGCTGAACGGCGAGATTGATATTCTGGTCTGCACCACCATCATCGAAACCGGCGTGGATATTCCGAACGCAAACACGTTGATTGTTTCAAACGCCGACCGGCTGGGGCTTTCGCAGCTGCACCAGATTCGGGGCCGCGTGGGACGGTCCGCGCGGCGCGCTTACGCCTATTTCACTTTTGCGCGCGGCAAGGCGCTCTCCGAAATCGCGACCAAGCGGCTGGAAGCCATTCGCGAATACGCCGAATTTGGCGCGGGCTTCAAGGTTGCCCTGCGCGACATGGAGATCCGGGGCGCGGGCAACATCCTCGGTGCCGAGCAGCACGGGCACCTGGACGCAATCGGCTATGACCTGTATATCAAGCTGCTGAACCAGGCGGTCCTGACCGAAAAAGGAGAAGCGCAGAAGCCGGAAGTCGACTGCACGGTGTCGCTGAATTACAGCGCATCGCTGCCGGAGAAGTACGTCCCCTTCCCTGCCCAGCGGATGGCGCTTTACAAAAAGATTGCGCTGATTGCAACGCTGGAAGACCTCGCGGACGTGACCGACGAGTTGGTCGACCGCTACGGCGAGCCTCCGGCAGAGACCGTGAACCTGCTGCGCATTGCGCTGATTCATTCCACCGCCGGCGCATGCGGCATCACCCGGCTGCTGCAGGACGCGAACGGGATTCACATTTACCCCGAAAAGCTGGACATCGACCGCTGGTCGGTCGTGGCAGACAAGATGCCGCAGCTGCGCATGCTGCTCTCCGGCGACGCGCACCTTTGCCTGCGGCTCAACAAGGGCGATAACGGACTTGAAAAGCTGCAGTCCTGCCTCTCGGCTTATCAGGAGACAAAGAAGTAAAAAGAGGGGCGCCAGCAGGCGGGATCTCCGATGGACAGAGGCAAGTCAGCCATCCACTATCCAAGACGGATGCTACTGACCGACCACCCGCCCTCATCCGGCGCTAACGCGCCACCTTCCCCCATCCCCCGCAATCATCCCCCCCCCAAAAAAACCACCCACCCAAAGTCCCACACGCCAAAAAGAAAGGAAGTTTGTTATGAAACGTCTCATGCTTCTGTTCCTCGCAGTTCTGCTGCTCTGTTTGCCGGTTGCGGGGTGCGCCTCCAAGGGCAAAACTCTGCTGACGCTCACCAAGGACGGCAAAACCGCAACGGTTTCGGTCAATCTGTATGAGCTTATGCTCTCGCGCATCAAGGGGTCGCTGGTCGGAAACAGCGTCACCAGCGGCGGCTATTCTCCCACCGACGCGAATTTCTGGAACACCGTCGGTCTCTTCGGGGACAGCGACCAAACGCAGACCCTTGCCGAATTTTACAGCGCAATGATTCTGGAAAACTGCAAGACCTACACCGCCGCAGAATGGCTGTTTCTCACCGAGGGGCTGACCCTTTCTGACGCAGCCGTCGCGGACGTGGATCAGCGCATGGAGGACCTGGTCAACAGCTACGGCACCAAGACCAAGCTCAACGCGGTCCTTGCGGATTACGGCGTCAACTACAACATGCTGCGCGAGGCGTACCTGCTGGAGGCGAAGGTCACCGCGCTGCAGGAGCACTTCTTCGGCAAGGACGGCGGGTTGGTCGACAACAGCCTCAAGGACCGCTATCTGAACGAGCATTACGTCCGCTTCAAGCAGATCGATCTGCCGCTCTTCCGCTACAAATACGTGACCGACAAGAACGGCGACCCCATCTGGTACAAGCAGGAATCCCAACTCAAAACCATCGCCTATGACACCCTCAACGGCATCCGGCACGAGGACCCCGA
This sequence comes from uncultured Eubacteriales bacterium, assembly GCA_900555785.1. Lineage (GTDB taxonomy): Bacteria > Bacillota > Clostridia > Oscillospirales > CAG-272 > UMGS1865. The sequence goes on from USMO01000048.1 coordinate 6,322, forward strand.
CCACCCCGGCGACTACCTCACGGACGACAATGACGATGACATCTACTTCAAATCCAAGGACTCCGACCGCATCTGCTACGACACCGAAAACGGCATCCGCAGTTATGTGCTGGACAAGAACGGGAAAGCAACGACCGAGGAGCTGACCAAGGGCGAGATTGACGCGGTGAAGGAAAAGGCACAGGCGGTCCTGGAAGCAATGACCGGCGCCAGCGACGCGGCATTTGAAGCCAAAATGCAGGAACTGAACGAATACGCCGCAGGCGAGGAGCAGTACACCGACGGCTACTACCTGAACCTGGACACCGACTACGCCAGCGCCGGGGACAGCTTCGCCTACCTTTCCGAAATCACAGAAAAGCTGAAGGACGTGGAGCCCGGAACAACGGTCCTGGTGGAATCCTCGGACGGCATGCACATCGTCCGCAAATATGAGCCGACCTCCGGCGCTTATGACATCGCAGCCAACGAACCGTGGTTCAAGACCTTCAGTTCCTCGCTGGTTGAGGACCTGTTCCTGGAGAAATGCCGGGAGCTGTTCGACTGCATCACCGTGGACGAAAAGGTGCTTGCCTCCGCAACCGACATCCGCCGCATCGGCACAAATCTCTACCTCTACTGACGTTTTTTCCCGAAACCACTTGACAACCGTTGGCTTTTGTGCTATAATACGACACGAACCGCATAGAAATCGGGGGTGCTGAGGGAAACCGAGGCTGAGACGGAGCAATCCGAACCCTATAACCTGATACGGGTAATTCCGGCGTAGGGAGATTGTTTCGGGCGTGCGTTCGTGCCGCTCAGAATACCGTACGCAAATTTGTGTGCGGTATTTTTTATTCGTCTCGGAGGTAAAATATGAGACAAACAAGAGTCCGGATCTTAGCGGAGTGCGCCATGATGCTTGCGCTCTCCATCGCCCTGTCGTTCGTGGTGATTTTCAAACTGCCGCTCGGCGGCTCCGTCACCCTCTTCTCCATGCTCCCTGTCATGCTGGTTTCGGTGCGTCACGGGCTGAAGTGGGGGCTGCCGACCGCGTTCATCTATTCGCTGTTCCAGTTCTTCACGGGGCTGCCGGATATGATCAGCTGGAGCCTGACTCCCGCCATGTTTGTCGGGTCAATGTTTCTGGATTACCTGCTTGCGTTCACGGCTCTGGGTCTTGCCGGGCTGTTCCGCAAAAAGGGCATTGCCGGCTGCCTGTGCGGGATGGTGCTTGCATGCGCGCTGCGCTTCTTCATCCATTTTCTCGCCGGTGTCCTGCTGTGGACCAAGCTGGATGAATTTATCGTGTTTGGTGAAACCTTCTTCAACCGCCCTTATCTCTATTCCTTCCTGTACAACGGCTCCTACATGCTTCCAGAAACCCTGATGAGCTGCGCCGCTGCCGCCCTGCTCTTCTTCGTCCCGCAGGCAAGAAAAATCGTCTTCCAAGGGACCGATATTCCGGTGGAAAAGTAAAAAAAATCATAATAAAAAAAGGATTCTCCCGTTGGGAGGGTCCTTTTTTTCGGGGGATCTTGGCTGCCACTTAGCGGCTACATTTGCAGAATCTTAACGGCTGTTATCCTTACCGCAAATGACTTTCCGACCACCCGCCCGCAGGCGACGGATGAGGGCGGGCAATTGCAAAGTAACCATCACCATGTCCGCATGAAAAACACCCACACAAAAAACAGGCGGTTCCCCGCCTGTTCAAAATTTGGGTCAGTACTCCAACGTCCCCCTCACCCCTTATACGGCTTCGTATCAAACACCGGCTGCTTTTCATCAGCCAGTCGATTCGCGTCATCGGAAAGTGCGGCGAGGGCAACGAAATCGGTGTACTTGGCGCGCCGGAGCAGTTTTGCAGCCGCTGCCATGCTCGCGCCGGAGGTGACAATATCGTCAACCAGAATCAGGGGCGTGGAGACCGGCAGCCGGCAGGAGGACGACAGCCGGAAAGCCGCGCGGGCGTTTTGTTTGCGCTCCGCAGCGTTCAGCTCCTTCTGCTCCCGGCTCGCTTCTGCCTGCCGCACAACCAAACCGACCGCCGGAATGCCGGTCCGCAGGGAAATGCCTTTCGCCAAAGCCTTTGCCTGGTCGGTCCCGGTCCGCAGCCAGTTCTCTTCGCCGCGCGGGAGCCAGACCAGCGCGCAGTGCTCCGCGCTCCAGCCGGTCAGCCGCAGCAGTTCCGTCACGCAGCGCGCCATTCCGTCCGCAAAGAAATCGGTCGTCCGACGGTCCCGCGTCTCTTTTATCCGGTAGACCATCCGGTTCTGAACCGGTTCGCGGGTCCCATGGCGGTAATACGCCAGCTTGCGAAACAGCGGAATGTGCGCTGCCTGCAGCTCATCGGTCACGCAAACGCAGTCGCTGACCGGGCGCTGGCAGATTCCGCAGCATGCCTCGGTCTCCGTCCTCCACTTTTCGGCGCACGCCGGGCAAAGATACGGCGCGGCATGCCGGTAATCCGGCACCCGCAACAGCTCCCGGCAGCCCACGCAGACTGGCGGAAACAGCAGGTTTCGCAGCAGCGTCCTCATTCCCCGCACTCCTTCAGCCGCTGGCAAAGCCCGGTGTAGCGCATGGTCTGACGGTCATTCCGCACCATGTCGCAGAGGGTGTCCTCCCTGCCCACGATGATTGCAATGCATTGCGCCCGCGTGACCGCCGTATAGAGCAGGTTGCGCGACCGCAGCATCGGCGGCACGTTCCCCAGCGGCAGAATGACAATCGGATATTCGCACCCCTGGCTCTTGTGGACCGTCACCGCATACGCCGGCTCCAGGTCCTCGAGCAGCGAGAACTCGTAGGAGACGACCCGGTCCTCAAACCGGATGCGCAGGTTACCGTCCGACTCGTTGATTGCCTCAATCACGCCGATGTCCCCGTTGAAGACCCCCGCGCCCTCCATGCCGTTCTCGCGCTCCCATGCCAGGTCATAATTGTTGCGCACCTGCATCACGCGGTCGCCCTCGCGGTAGGTGAACTCCCGGAACCGGTGCTCGCGCTTATCCGGTGACGGCGGGTTCAGCGTTGCCTGCAGCACCACGTTCAGATGCTCGGTTCCTGCCTCCCCTTTGCGGGACGGGACAATCACCTGCGTGCCGGTGGTTGCCATCGTGCCATAGGTCCTTGGCAACCGGGTCCCGCAGAGCTGCGCAACGGTTGCCGTAATGCTGGCGTCCTCGCTTCGCGGCATGAAGAAGAAATCGTTGTCCTTCACGTCCAGCCGCGGCATTTCCCCACGGTTGATTGCGTGCGCATTGGTGACAATCAGGCTCTTTTGCGCCTGACGGAAGATTTCGGTCAGCCGCACGGTTGCAAACCGCCCGCTGTCGATCAGGTCCCGCAGCACGTTGCCTGCGCCGACCGACGGCAGCTGGTCCGCGTCGCCGATGAGCACCAGGTGCGCCCCCGGCTTGACCGCCCGGAGCA
>USMO01000049.1 GCA_900555785.1 uncultured Eubacteriales bacterium
GGGGTGACTGGTTGCGCAGCAACCAGTCAGTAGCGCAGCGTTGCTTCTCTCCGAATGAAGCCCCCTAAGTAGGTTTGGGCAACGCCCAAGGTCTTCCCGCCCAAGGTCTTTTTCTTACCTTTCCACCCTGTACACCCGAAACAGGTCGAGCTTCAGGTCGCGCTGGTCGCGAAGGGTGAGGAAGTAGAGCGCGATGCCGATCGCCGTCAGGGGGGCGAGCAGCGCCATGTCGGGCAGAAGGTCGTAGTGAAGCGCGGCGGTCTGCCCTAAAATCGACTTGTAAAAAAGCGTGAAGAGCAGCGGCAGGAACGAGAGCAGAAGCGGCACACAGGAGAGAAACACAAAGAACCCGCGGGCGGGAACCAGAATGCGGTAGACTCGCTTGCAGCCGTTGAGCAGGGGAGAGGCGGCGCGGGGTGTCAGCGAGACGGACGCCAGCAGCGAGGTGAACAGCAGAAAGACCGTGTACCAAGCGGCAAGCAGACAGGTCAGCCCCCACAAAGCAGCCATCACATAGGAAAAATAGACCGAAGCGGGCGTGGCATTCGCCGCACCGCTCAGAATGGAAAAACAGGTCGCGCGGGTGTTCTCCAGAAACGCAAAAAAGCTGACCGAATCGTAAAGCTCCCCGGCGGAGGTGAAGAACAAATGGGGGTAAAGCCCCAAAAAGAGCGAGAGAATCCCAACCGGCAGCGGCGCAAACCAGGCAGCGCGGACCCACGCCGCGCGGGCGTTCAGACTGCCCCTCACGGCTTCACCGCATCGGCAGGCGGGGTCAGCTTGCCTTCCATCAGGAAAGCAGCCTCCATGTCCGCGCAGACCAGCGCGTAGGCAAGCGGGAACATCTCCAGCGCCTTGCCGACATTGCCGGCATCCTCGGTGCCCGAGAAGCCCATGTGGTAGCGGATGGCAAACGCCTCCTCGCGCGTCAGGCGCAGGAACCCGGATACGATGTAAGCCGACTTTTCGCCGTGCCCATAGGGCAGCGTGTCCTCAATGGTGTAATAGGGGACCTGCACCCAGCGTCCGGTCTCGTCCTTCTGGTTGCGGGTGCTGACTTTGTAGAAATTGGTCTTGCAGACGTCGTGCAGAAGCGAGACAATTGCAATGCTCTCGTCGCTGTAGGAAAGCCCGTAGACCTCCTTCATACGCGGACGGGCAAGGATGTCGCACAGGCAGTCGTAAACATTCAGGCTGTGCTCCAAAAGTCCACCCTCATGCGCACCGTGATAGCGGGTCGAGGCGGGCGCGGTGAAGAAATCGGAGCCGTTCTGCAGATAATCCAGCAGCCGGTCCGCTCCCTCGCGCTTGATCTTCTCCTGATAAATGGAAAGGAACCGTTCGGTATTGGTCATAAAGCAATCCTCGTTTTCATGTTTCTTTGGGGACCTCAAAACAGGCACGCCCGGCGAAAGATTTGCGCGTCGCCCGCCGCATGCCGGCTGTTTGAAAGTTCTCTTTATTGTATCACATCCCGGGCAGAATGTAAATAGGATTTGTAAATTTTCTGATAAAAAGCGCGTTCGCTCCTCCCGTTTTACGAAAAGACGTGCTATAATATAAACTGGGATAGTTTTTGACAAAGTGAGCGGAGGCGAACAGCGAATGAGAAAAACCAAGATCATCTGTACGATGGGACCTGCCTGTGCGGAGGAATCCGTGATGGCGGACATGCTGCGGGCGGGCATGAATATTGCACGCTTCAATTTTTCGCATGGGGACCACGAATACCATAAAACCATGATGGAAACCTTTCGCCGTGTGCGGGACCGGCTGCACCTCCCGGCGGCGGTGCTGCTGGATACCAAGGGACCGGAGATCCGCCTGCGGACCTTTGCGGACGGAAAGGTGACGCTGCGCCGCGGCTCGGTCTTTACACTGACCACGCGCGAGGTGGTGGGGGATGAGCATATCGCGTCCATCTCCTTTCCGAACCTTCCGGCGCAGCTGCACCCCGGCATCCGCGTCCTGCTGGATGACGGAAAAGTCGCGCTGATGACCAAGGAAATCACCGATACCGACATCGTTTGCACGGTTGAGGCGGGCGGCACACTTTCCGACCGCAAGAGCCTGAACATCCCGAATTTTCCGATTGCAATGGACTATCTCAGCCCGCAGGACGAAGCGGACCTGATTTTCGGCATCGAGCAGGATGTGGACTTTGTGGCGGCGTCGTTCGTGCGCTGCCGCGAGGATGTCATCGCGCTGCGCAAGTTTCTGGATTACCACGGCGGTCACCGTATCCGCATCATCGCAAAGATCGAGAATATCGAGGGCGTGAACCATTTTGACGACATCCTTGCCAACTGCGACGGCATTATGGTCGCGCGCGGCGACATGGGCGTGGAGGTGGAGTTTGAGCGCCTGCCGGGTCTGCAGAAGCGCTTCATCCGCAAGTGCTATCAGTCGGGCAAGATGGTCATCACCGCCACCCAGATGCTGGAATCCATGATCCATTCGCCAACCCCCACCCGGGCAGAGATTACCGACGTTGCCAACGCGGTTTTTGACGGGACCTCGGCGGTCATGCTTTCTGCGGAAACGGCAGCGGGCGACCACCCCGCGCTGGTGGTCAAGGTCATGTCCCGCATTGCGGAGCAGGCTGAAGAGGACGCATTTGACATGCAGGTCTATCGCGGAATTCCGTATGACCTCGACACCTCCGACGTGACCAACGCCATCTGCGATGCAGCCGTTACCACCGCGCGGGATGTCCACGCAAAGGCGATTATCGCCGTGACCACCTCGGGGCTGACCGCACGCCGGGTGTCGAAATTCCGTCCGGTCCAGACCATCGTTGCCGCAACCCCGTCGGTTAAGACCTTTCACCAGCTTAGCCTCTCCTGGGGCGTTGTGCCGGTCCTGGCGCTGAATCAGGACGACACCGAGCATCTGTTCGTCCATGCGGTCGACTGTGCCAAACAGCTGGACCTGGTGTCGGCAGGCGACACCGTTGTCATTACCGCCGGTGTGCCGCTGAAGCAGACCGGAACAACAAACCTGCTCAAGGTGCAGGTTGTGCAGTAAGGAGGTTGTAGCGATGAGCTATTTAGAAGCATTTGAACAGGTCCGCAAGGCGACCGAAGGACTGACCGCAGGCGTTGTGAACGGGCATCTGGCGATTCAGGTCGACCTGATTGACCCGGACGCAGCGGGAATCTGCTATCTGGAGGCAACTGACGGTGTGTTTCACGCCGAGCCATACGACTACCGGGACCGTGACGCGCGCTTCTACGTCCGGAGCGCGGACCTGGTGGATATTCTGCGCGGGAAGAAGGATTACGACGAAGCGCTGGCAGACGGCACGCTGACCGTTGAGGGCAGCTCCGAGCGCGCAGCGGAACTGAAAGCCGCCATCCCCGCCGCGAAAAAGCCCCGTAAAGCATCCCCCAGAAAGCCGCGCGCGGCAAAAGGGAAGAGTAAATAAACAGAGATTGGGATAGCCGCCTTTTGGCAAGTCGTTCTCCGTCCCGCCCTCATCCGGCGCTTACGGCTCCATAAAATCAGCTCCCACAAAAAAGAAAGAACCAATACCCCCTTATTGAAAGTTCTTGGAAGTCTTGAAACCTTCTTCCAAGAAGGTTTCAAGTAGGTTTGGGCAACGCCCAAGGTCTTCCTTCCAATTTTATCGCATCCCCGGGAACAGACATTCGCCCGGCGTACCGCAGACGGTACGCCGGGCGAAAGATCTTCTTTGCTTCAGACTTCAGGCGTTCAGGTAGCCCCGCAGAACCAGCAGCGTGTTCTTCACGCCGTCGCGGTGACTGCGCTCGTAGCCGTGGCTGGCGTAAACGCCGGAGCCGATCAGCCCGTGCCGCACGTCCGCACCGGCGCCCAGCGTGGCTTCTACGTCCGAGCCGTAGTGCGGGTAGACGTCCACCGCGTAGTCGGCGCCGGTCCGCTTGGCAGCGTCAATCAGCTTGCCGACCACTTCGTAGCTGTAAGGACCGCCGGAATCCTTCGCGCAGATTGATACCTGCTGCTCGGTGCAGGACAGCCCGTCCCCCACGCAGCCCATGTCAACGCTGATGGCTTCGGTGACGCCTGTGGGGACCGATCCGGCACCTCCGTGCCCGACTTCTTCGTAAACCGTGACATGCACATAAACCTTCCGCTCCGGGGTCAGCCCGTTGTCGGCGAGGTACTTTGCAAAGCCCAGAAGGATACCGACCGACAGCTTGTCGTCCAGAAAACGGCTCTTGATATAGCCCGATTCGGTCACGCGTGTTCTCGGGTCAAAGCAAACGATGTCGCCAACCTCAATCCCGAGCGCCCGGGTGTCCTCTGCGCTCTTGACCGGCTCGTCCAGCAGCACTTCGGTGGTGTCAAAGGTCCGCTTGGTGTCGGCAAATGCGCCGTTGACGTGCACCGATGCGTTGCAGAGCTGCAGCGTTCCCTCAACCACTTTGCCGCTGCGCGTATAGACCCGCACGTTCTCGGTCTCGCCGTTCTCCGCGCGCATGCCGCCCAGGTTGGTCAGGCGCAGTCTGCCGCTGCCTTTGATTTCGGCAACCATGCCGCCCAGCGTGTCGGTGTGCGCTTCCAGCAGCAGCGCGTCCTGCTCGTTTTTGCCGCCAAGGTCGATCAGGACCCCGCCTTTGTTCGTCATCTCCGCGCGGTATCCCAGCGCCTCAAATTCTTTCCGGACCCATTCCGCTGCGGTTCCTGTAAACCCTGTCGGGCTGTCAATTGCCAGCAATTCTGCCGCTTTCTTTACTGCATACGTTGTGTACTGTTCCATTCTTTTGTCCTCTTGTATAGTATTTTTTAATTGGCACATATTAGGGCTAAGACTAAGACCTTGGGGCACCGCCCCAAACCCCGCTTAGGGTCTTCTTGAAAGAAGACCCTAAGAACCCCAAGAACTTTATAACAAAATATATAATTTTTTGTGGGTGCTTTTAGCTATCTAAGACGGATGAAAGATCAATATATCACTTATCAATCAGCCTCCGTGTCATCTCAGAGCAAGGCACCTTCGGTGCCAAGTCGAACCCAGAAGGGCACCTGCAGACGGGATCTCCGAAGGACAGAGGTACGTCAGTCAACCACGATCCAAAACGGGCAAAAGGGACATGAATCACGTAACAATCACCCTGTCAGCCCCTTTTCCCTCCCGAAACTTACTCGGCGATACACCGATCTTTCGCCGGAATAGCCCCGAAAAATAGAATTCATCCTCAAAGGAAAGATACGCCGCAATTTCGCGGACCGACATGCCGGTTTCCCGCAGCAGCTGGCAGGCGAGCGACAGCTTGCGGTCCAGAACGTACTGATACAGCGAAATTCCGAACTCCCCCCGAAACAGGCGCTGCGCCTGGGAAGCAGAGCGCCCAATGCAGGCGGCAAGCTGCTCGGTGCGGAGCGGTTCGGTGATGTGACGGTCGATATAGGCTTGCAGAATACAGGCTTGTGAGGGCAGAGTGTCCGGCTGCGTGTGCAGCGAGGCAGCCATGCGGGTAAAAGCCTGCACCAGAATGCCGGTGCATTGCTCGGTCGCCTCGGGCGTGGCGCTGCTTGCGCGTTCCTGCAGCTGCAGCAGCAGATCGGAGAGGTCCAAGCCCCGGAAGACGCAGACCCCCTCCAAGCCCCAGAGCCGCAGCAGCGAGAGCGAAAACGAGCCGGAAAAGTTGACCCAAATTTTTTCCCAGAGGTTGTTCCGGTCGGAAAAATATTCGTGGCCGTGCCCCTCGGGGAGCAGGTAGCTGTCGCCGGGACCGAGCATATAGGAATGCCCGTCCAGAATCACGGTCCCGCTGCCGCTGCGAACGGTTTCCAGGCAGGAGACCGTAGCAACCGGGCGGCGGATATAGTAGCCGCGATAGGGGTAAGTCACCCCGCACATCTGAAAGAGGATGCCTGTCCTGCCGTCCGCAGGGGCGAGATGCAGCATACATATAATCTGTTCGTGTTCCGTAGCAATCAGCCCCTTCCGTGGCGGGTAAAATGTTATACTAATTATACCAGAAAGTAAGGAGTTTGTCAAGATTAAATCATGAAGCGAAACGATCATCTGGCTCTGGCGGCGTGGCTTGTCAGATCATGCCCCGAACGCTGGACCAACCGCACCCTGCGGACCGCCTTTTATGCCGGGGCGATCCTGCCGGACAGCAATCCGGCAACCTATTTGCGCGGCATTACGCAAACCTGGTGCCCGAAGGGGCACAATACGGAGTGTTCCTATCCGCTGGTCCGGCGCCTGTTGGGGGAGCTGCGCCGCTCCGGCATTGGGACCGTGCTGCAGGCGTACCGGCTCGGCACGCTGTTCCACTACCTTGCCGATGCCTGCACCTACCCGCACACCAAGGAATTTCACGGCAACATCGCCGTGCACAACCGCTACGAGCGCGCCCTGCATCGGGTCTTCCCGGCGGCGCTTCGGGCAGCGGACCGTGCGGTTCCGGTCCCCGCAGACCCGGAGCGGTTTCTGCGGTCCGTTTACGCGTCGCAGGTGTCGCTGGAGCATTCTCCGGCGCAGGATGCCGCGCGCATCATCCGTGTTTGCGCACAAATATGGGGGTCTGTTTTTCAAGAAAGCGCCGGAAAATACCCGATTTTAAATAAAAAGAGCTAAAAACAAAGATTTTGCCTTGACAAGGAGATCAAAATCTGATATAATGTTAAAAGACTGCGAATGCAAGGACAAAAACAGGACCGGATTTGAAAGGAGTCTCTTATGGGCAAATACTTCGGTACCGATGGATTTCGCGGCGAGGCGGGGGTCACGCTGACCTCTGACCATGCGTATCGCATCGGTCGTTTTCTCGGCTGGTACTATTCCGACGGCGGCAAGAAAAAGGTCCGTGCGGTCATCGGCAAGGACACCCGCCGTTCCAGCTATATGTTTGAATATGCCATTGTCGCGGGGCTGACCGCATCCGGCGCGGATGCCTATATGCTGCACGTGACCACCACCCCCAGCGTTTCCTATGCGGTTGCGGGGGACGATTTCGACTGCGGCGTGATGATTTCCGCCAGCCACAACCCCTTTTCGGACAACGGCATCAAGCTCGTCAACCGGCGGGGGGAGAAGATTGACGACGAGACGATTGCGGCAATTGAGGATTACCTGGACGGCAAGGTCCCGGAGGTCCCGTTTGCAACCGGGGAGAACCTGGGGCAGATTGTGGACTACGCTGCGGGACGGAACCGCTATATCGGCTATCTGATTTCGCTGTCGCGCTATTCCTTCAAGCCCTTCCGCATCGGGCTGGACTGCGCAAACGGCGCGTCCTGGATGATTGCGCGGAGCGTGTTTGAGGCGCTGGGCGCGCAGGTGTCGGTGATTAACGCGTCTCCGGACGGGCTGAACATCAATCGCGGCGCCGGCTCGACGCACATTGAGGGGTTGGTCCGTCACGTGCGCGAGAACCGGCTGGATGTCGGGTTTGCGTTTGACGGCGATGCCGACCGCTGCCTGGCTGTGGACGAGAACGGCGACGTTGTGAACGGCGACCACATTCTGTATATTCTGGGCAGCCAGATGAAGAAGGCGGGCGAACTGACCAACAACACGGTTGTCACCACGATCATGTCGAACATGGGGCTTTATAAGGCGCTGCGCGAAGCGGGAATCGACTATGTGCAGACCTCGGTCGGTGACCGCTATGTTTACGAGAACATGGTTGCAACCGGCAACTGCATCGGCGGCGAGCAGTCGGGGCACATCATTCTGTCGAAGTACGCCACGACGGGCGACGGCATTCTGACGGCAATCAAGCTGATGGAGACGATGATCAGCACCAAGCTGCCGCTCTCCAAGTTGGCAGAGCCTGTGACGATGTTCCCGCAGGTTCTGAAGAATCTGCGCGTTTCCGACAAGGCTGCGGTGCGCAACGATCCCGATGTACAGGCTGCCCTGAAAAAAGCTGCCGGCGAGCTTGGCGACACGGGGCGCATCCTGCTGCGCGAGAGCGGCACCGAGCCGGTTGTGCGCGTGATGGCAGAAGCGCCGACCGAGCGCATCTGCGAAGAAAAAGTCAATTCCGTCATCTCCGTAATTCAGGAGAAGGGGCTGGCTTGAGAATGGGGGAGACCTTGGAGAGGGAAGGAATCCCCTTTCGGAGGGTGTTCCTTTCCTCTCCAAACCTCTCCTATCCTCCCCGAACTTTCCGGAGCCGGATCTCCTTGGGCGTGCGGAGCCGGGCAGGTGGGGAAGGCTGTAGAGTGGTGCTGCCGGTGCAGGTGGAAGGAGATCCGGCTCCGGAAAGTTTTTGGCGGATGGAGCGGTGTGGATTTTGTCGAAGCCTCGACAGGTGCAGGAATTTTTGGAAGACAGGAAAGGAAGAAACGGTATGAGGGAAGAAAAGAAATTGGTTCAGGCGTTGACGGTGCGGGAACTGTTTCGCAGCCCGGAGCATACGCTGGCGTGGGAGTATCTTTCGGGGTTTGATTATCCCTGGGAGGCTCTGGACGGGCTGAAGGAATACATTCTGGCTTTGGGTGCCAAGCTGTCCCCGGATGCATACGATTGTCAGGACGGCAATATCTGGGTTGCGAAGAGCGCAACGGTTTACCCGACTGCGACCATTCTGGGACCCGCCATCATTGGGGAGCGGACCGAGGTACGCCCCGGTGCGTTCATTCGCGGGAGTGTTCTGGTTGGGGACGATGCGGTTGTCGGAAATTCGACCGAGCTGAAGAACTGCATTCTGTTCGACCGGGTACAGGTGCCGCATTTCAACTATGTCGGGGATGCGATTTTGGGTTATGCGTCGCACATGGGCGGCGGGGCGATTACCTCGAACGTCAAGAGCGACAAGACCCCGGTGGTCATCAAGGGCGAGGATTTTTCGATTCCGACCGGCAGAAAAAAAGTTGGTGCGATGCTGGGTGATTTTGTGGAGGTCGGATGCAACAGCGTCCTCAACCCCGGAACGGTCATCGGCGAGCATTCCAACGTCTACCCCTTATCGGCAGTTCGCGGGTACATCCCCGCTGGACATATCTACAAAGCAAAAGGAGAAGTGGTAAAGAAGAAAAAAGATTGACCGGCGCGGCATGGCGAGCCGCCTTCAAACAAGACCTACCTTGGATAAAATTCTTGAAATTCTTAAAAACTTCTTCTAAGAAGTTTTTAAGCAGGGGTTGGGACGGAGTCCCAAGGTCTACCCGAAAATCAGGGTAATGATAGCGCCAGACCGGCGAGAGCCGGTTGACGAGGGGAGAAGTGATCGAACATTCGGCGGATGCTTCTCCGGCACAACGGGATGCCGACAGAACGGAACAAATATGCGGGTAACCGCAAAACAATCTCCGATCGATCCCACAGATACCGCAGGCAACTCCGGAATACCGGAGGGGCTTTGTCGGCATACTATGTGGAGAAAAAGGAGATTTTTTGTCATGTGCGGAATTATCGGTTATACGGGAACTGCGAACGCGGTTCCGAAGATGCTCAAGGGGCTGTCGGTGCTGGAGTATCGCGGCTATGATTCGGTCGGCATTGCGGCGCAGGTCGCGGACGGGACCGATGTGGTCAAGTGCAAGGGGCGCATCCATGCGCTGGAGGAAAAGCTGCGCGACGAGCCGGTCGATGGCAGCCATTGCGCCGTGGGGCACACGCGCTGGGCAACGCACGGCGGACCTTCCGACCGCAACGCCCACCCGCACCGGTCGGGCAACGTCATTCTGGTCCATAACGGCATCATCGAAAACTATAAAGCGCTCAAGGAGACCTTGGCGGCAAAGGGCGTAACTTTTCAGTCCGAGACCGACACCGAGGTTGCGGCAGCGCTG
>USMO01000050.1 GCA_900555785.1 uncultured Eubacteriales bacterium
ACAACATCGCCCGCGAGCGCGTCCGGGACGAGTGGGACAAGCTGCTGACCGGCGCAAACGCGGTCGGGGTCCTGCGCGCTTACCCGGAGATTGTGGCGCAGATCTTCCCGGAGGTAGCGCCATGCTTCGGCTTTGCGCAGAACTCACGGTACCATTGCTATGACGTCTGGGAGCACACGCTTGCGGCGCTGTCGCACGCGGAAACCGATTTGTCGGTCCGGCTGGCGCTCTTTTTTCACGACCTGGGCAAGCCCGCGACCTACACGGAGGACGCGCGCGGCGGGCATTTCCGCGACCATGCAAAGGTGAGCGTAGAGCTGGCACGGTCGGCGATGCAGCGACTGCGTTACGACCGGGAGACGACAGCGCGCGTGCTGGAGCTGGTGCGGATTCACGATCTGCCGCTGCCGGTGCAGAAAAAGGGAATCAAGCGGCTGATGATGCGGCTGCCGCGCGAGGACATCCTGCGCCTGTTGGAGGTGCAGCGCTGCGACCGCCTGGCACACCACCCGGATTACCGCATGCTGCCGGATTCCTGGTATGCGCTGCCGCGCGAGATGGACGCAATTCTTGCCGAGGGAGCCTGCCTGTCGCTGCGGGATCTCGCAGTGAACGGGAACGACCTGCTGCAGGCAGGATTCCCGGCAGGACCCGCGCTCGGTCGCGTCCTGCACGCCCTCCTCGATGCCGTTGTAGACGGCACGCTCCCCAACACCCGCCCCGCCCTCCTCCACGCCGCAAAGCAGATGCAGGAGTGAGGGACATTAGAAAGATCTTGGAGGGAGAAGGACCCCACCCGAAAGGGGCCCTTCTCCCTCCAAGATCTTTTTCTTCCCTTCACCTCCCGCACCTTATCTCGCCGGAAGACGGTGAGTGGGTGGAGTCGCGGGTGACGGTGAGGGGGAGTTGCCCGGTGGAGCCGCATACGGTGATCTGTTTGCCGGTCAGGACCGTGACCGCTGCGGAATGCCGGATCGGTCTGCCGGTCCGCAGGGCGCGGAACACATGGGCGACACCGAAACGGCCGACACCGTGCAGGACGGTAACGGTCAGCGTCCTGCCGGCAGACAACCGGTCCTGGGAAGGCGAAAGCAGGAATCCGCCGAGATGCTTTCCGTGCGTAACGGTAACCAGCCACGCCCTGTGAAACACATGAGATACCCCGTCCACCGTGACGGTGACCGTGGCGGGATGGCTGTGCGCTGCGGAGAACGGTACCCCGGCGCTGGCGGTCACACCGTTGAGAAACCGCAGGTCGCCGTCCCCGGTCCGCATGACGGGCAGATTCTCCAGATAGCGGTTGACACGGACCGGCGGGTCCCCCCGCTGCCGCCCGATGTCATGCCAGAAATCATTGTGTACCCCCGTGGCATAGTAGTAAACCTCCTGCCGGGGGGACAGCGTGACCGCCTCGTTCGCAAAGCGGGAGAGCGTCCCGTCCCCGCCCGCGAGGAGCAGTGCATCCTTGGGGTCATTTTTGGCAAGAAAAGAGGAAATGCTGCCGAGCGTTGTCAGGTCGTAGAACCGAAGTTCGCAGTCCGGCAGAAGGTCAAGCAGATGCATCGCCGCCTCCCGCCCGGTTCCGTCCCCGGCAAGCGGATTGTACAGAATGCGGTACCGTTTCATGCTTTTCCGGTGCCGCCGGTCTTCTTGCCGCGACCGAACAGGTTGAATTTGGATTCGGTTCCGGATAGGAGACGCTCAATGTTGGCGTGATGCCGCCAGATGAGCAGCAGAACCGAGACGGCGCAAAGCGGTAGGACCGCAGCCGCCTGCGTGCCGAGGAAGCCCAGCGCAATAATGAACGCAATCCCTGCGCTCATGGAGGCAAGCGACATGAACTTGACCCCGAACAGCATGACCAGGAATACCCCGACGGCAATCAGTCCCGCGCGCCAGTCGATGAACCAGATGGAGGAAAGCCAGACCAGCACGGTCTTGCCGCCCTTGAAACCGTACCAGACCGGGTAGGCGTGCCCGAGCATGGCAAAGAGCGCACCGTAGGCAGCGCCCAGCTGAAAGCAATCCCAAGCGTAGCGGAAGAGGAGACCCGACAGCGCGCAGACCAAAATGCCCTTGCAAAGATCAAACACAAGCACGAGCCAGCCGAGCTTCCAGCCGTAAACGCGCTTGAAATTGGTGAAGCCGGGATTTTTGCTGCCCTGCGTGCGAATGTCCTGGTGGTAAACCAGCTTGGAAAGCAGAATCGAGGGGTTCAGACCGGCGACCAGATACGGCACGACCGCCGCAAGAACAAAGGCGAGAATTTTCATGGTGTTTTCCTTTCTTTCGAGACCTCGGGGCATTGCCCCGAACCCTACTTGGAAAACTTTTGAAAAAGTTTTCCAAGACCTTTCAAAACTTTAATGCAAGGACCATCCCTTGCCGGTTCCGTGCGCCTCGCGTGCCAAACGTGCGCGAAGCCGCACGCCCCAAAAATATACCTTCCGAGCCGCCAAAACTTTCCTGCCCGGCAGCCGCCCCAAAGCGGTATAAACTCCGGCATTCCCAAACGGCGGCTGCCGTGCAGGAAAGTTCGGGAAGGGTCAGGGAGGTTTGGAGGGTAGTGACAGATTTTGCAACGCAAAATCTCGTCAGTAGCGGCTTTGCCGCGTTGGAGCCCCCTTTCAAGGGGTTCCCTGCGCCTCCAAGGTCTTCCCCTTACCCCCTCCGCATCATCGCAAACAAACTGCGCAGGCGGATGGTGACGGCGCCCATGTTGGACACCTCGTCAATCTTGATTTGCGTGTAGACGCGACCGGCACGCTCGAGAATCGCGCGAACTTCATCGGTCGTGACCGCATCCACCCCGCAGCCGAACGATACCAGCTGCACCAGATACGTCATATCCTCCTCCGGCAGCTCCGAAACATACTTCGCGGCGGCATAAAGCCGGGCGTGATACGTCCATTGGTTCCGCACACCGGTCGGAAAACGCGGCTCGAGATGCGAGAGACTGTCCTCGGTCACCACAACGGCGCCGAGATTGCAGAGCAGCGTGTCAATGCCGTGGTTGATCTCCGGGTCAACGTGATAAGGTCTGCCGGCAAGAACGATGACAGGCTTTCCGTCACGCTTCGCAATCGCGCGGAACTCCGCACCCTTGACGCGAACCTCTGCCAGATAGCGCTCGTAAGCCGCAAAGGCAGCTTGCACCGCGGCCTTGATTGCGCGCGGGGTCAGGTCCGGGAAGTGCCGCCGCATGACTTCGGTGACCCGGCGGGTGAACTGCTTCCGGTCGGCGAGCGAGAGGAAATCGTCAATCAGATCGACCCCCGCAAGGTCCGGAACGTTCAGCTTCAGCACCTGCGGGTAGTAGGCAACCACAGGGCAGTTGTAATGGTTGACACCCAACCCCTCCTCCACATTGTAGGACATGTCGGGGTAGAAGATTGCATCGGGATGACGGGCAAGCAGCCATTCCATGTGCCCGTGCATCATCTTTGCCGGATAGCAGGCAGTGTCGGACGGAATGGTGTACTGCCCGGATTGGTAGAGCGCGCGGTCGGAGAACGGCGACACCAGCACGTTGAAGCCGAGGTGCGAAAGGAAGGTGTGCCAGAAGGGGAGCAGCTCGTAGAAATTCAGCCCCATCGGAATGCCGACCGTCCGCTTGCCGGGCTGCAGCTCGTTCTTCATGTATGCCCCCAGCAGCGCGCGCTTGCAGTCGTAAAGGTTGTAAATCTCCTTCGCCGCTGCCGTGCCGAGCGGCTTGGAACAGCGGTTTCCGGCAATGTATTTTCTGCCGCCGGAGAAGGTGTTAACCGTCAGCGCGCAGTGGTTCGCACAGCCGCCGCAGTTGAACGCCTTCGCTTCGTGCCGGAATGCCTTCAGCCCCTCGCGGTCGAGGATAGACGACTTGCCCCGCACGTTCTCCCGCGCAAAGAGCGCCGCACCGTAGGCGCCCATCAGCGGCGCGAACTTCGGACGGATGACATCGGCGCCGATCTCCTGCTCAAAGGCGCGCAGCACGCAGTCGTTGAGGAAGGTCCCGCCCTGCGCAACAATGTGCTTGCCGAGGCTCTCCGCATTGGCGCAGCGGATGACCTTGTAGAGCGCGTTTTTCACCACGCTGACCGACAGCCCGGCGGCGATGTTCTCAATCGTTGCGCCGTCCTTCTGCGCCTGCTTGACCGAGCTGTTCATGAAGACCGTGCAGCGCGAGCCGAGGTCGACCGGTGCATCGGCAAACAGACCGAGCTTGGCAAACTCCTCTGGGGTGTATCCCAGCGCCGCCGCAAAGGTCTGCAGGAAAGAGCCGCAGCCGGAAGAGCAGGCTTCGTTGAGGTAGAGCGAGTCAATGGCGCCGTTGCGGATGTGGAAGCATTTGATGTCCTGCCCGCCGATGTCCAGAATGAAATCCACATCGGGGCGAAACTTCTTTGCCGCCGTGAAGTGCGCAACCGTTTCGACAATGCCGAGGTCGGCGCCGAACGCGTTCCTGATAATCTCTTCGCCGTAGCCCGTGACCGCCGCACCGGCAATCGTCAGGTCGGGGTAAGCGTTGTAAATCCGCTCCAGATAGCCCTTGACCAGCGGGACCGGGTTGCCGTTGTTGGGCGAGTAGAACGGCTCGCAGATGTTGCCGTCCCGGTCGCAGAGCACCAGCTTGACCGTGGTCGACCCCGCATCAATGCCGAGGTACATTTCTTTTCCGGGCTTCTCCAGCACCGTAATGCCTCCGGCTGCCTGTTCGTGCCGGTCGAGAAACGCCTGGTAGTCTTCCTTTGAGCGGAAGAGCGGCTGGCAATGCCGGAAGCCCTTTGTCGTGATGCGGGAGGAGAAGGTTTCGCGCAGCTCGTCCAGCGTCAGAACCGTGCCCATGCCCGAAAGTGCCGCGCCCAGCGCCACAAAGCAGAGCGCATTCTCGGGGCAGGTGCCGGTGGTTTTCAGCACGTCGTCAAAGCCCTTGCGCAGCTCGGGCAGGAAGGAGAGCGGACCGCCAAGATAGAGCACGTTCCCTTCAATTCGCCGCCCCTGCGACAGCCCCGCAACGGTCTGGTTGACCACGGCATAGAGGATGCCGGCGGCAATGTCCTCTTTGCGCGCGCCCTGGTTCAGGAGCGGCTGGACGTCGGATTTCGCAAATACGCCGCAGCGCGAGGCGATGGTATAAATCTTGTCGTGATGCGCGGCAAGGTCGTTCAGTTCATCGGGGGTCACGCGCATCAGCGCTGCCATCTGGTCGATGAATGCGCCGGTCCCGCCCGCGCAGGTGCCGTTCATGCGCATCTCAAAGCCGCCGCTGAGGAAGAGAATCTTTGCGTCCTCGCCGCCCAGCTCAATCACCACATCGGTGCCGGGGCAATAGCGGTTGACCGCAATTTTCTCGGCGTAGACCTCCTGCACAAAGGGCAGCCCCGCCGCTTCGGCAATGCCCATGCCGGCTGAGCCGGAGAGCGTGACCGAAAAGGCTTCGCCGGGGAATTTCTCTGCCATCTCGCCGAAAATTTCCGCTGCGACCTCGGGAATGCGCGAGAGATGCCGGCGGTAGAGCGTGAAGCAGGTTCTGTCTGCTTCGTCAAGCACCGCGCATTTGAGCGTGGTGGAGCCGATGTCAAGTCCTAACCGTTTCATGGGCAATCTCCGTGTTCCGCGTTTGAGGTGTTTCCGCTGTATTTTTGCCGCTCTTCTTTGCGTCAATCTCGTCGGCAATGGCAAGCATCAGTTTGACGCGGTTCTCCTGGTTGACCTTGGAGGCTCCGGCATCGTAGTCAACCGGAAAGATGTTTGCATCGGGGTAAAGCTCGCGCAGGCGCCGGATGGTCCCCTTGCCGACAATGTGGTTCGGCAGGCAGCCAAAGGGCTGCGCGCAGATGATGTTGTTGTAGCCCTGCTCGATCAGCTCGGCAGCCTCGGCAGGCAGCAGCCAGCCCTCGCCCATCTTCACGCCGGGGTCGATGACGCGCTCGCCCAGCTTTTTCAGGTGCGAGAAGGGGGAGGGCGTGACGAACTCGGGGTAAGGCTTCAGCGCGTCAATCAGGCTCTGTTCCCAGCCCGCAAAGATGTTCTCCGCAATGCCGCAGACGAGCTTTTTGCTTTTCTTGCCGCCGTAGTAGCGGTAATCGGTTGCGGCGTTGGAGAAGAAGAACTGGAAGAAGCCGAGCACGCCGGGCACCATGTATTCGCAATCCTGCGAGAGCAGAAATTTCTCCAGCCCGTTGTTGCCGAAGGAGGAATACTTGACGTAAATCTCGCCCACGATGCCGACCTTGCGCAGATGCTTTTTCTCGCGCGGAATGTCGTGGAAATCCTTTGCCATGGCGGCAAGGTTGCGTTTCATATCGCGGGAGGACATGCCCTTGCGGCGGCGGAACTGCGCCGAAATCTCGGCAATCCATTTATGGACCACGCGGTCGGTGTCACCGGGGTTGGTCTCGTAGGGGAGGGTCTGGTTCTTGAGAAGCAGCAGCATATCGCCGTAGACCAGGCTGCGCAGACCCGCCATCATCATGCGGGGCGTGATGTTGAATCCGCTGTATTTTTCAAAGCGGGAGAAGCTGAGGGAGAGGACCGGAACATAGTCCATGCCCATGTTATGCAGCGCTTTGCGGAGCAGGCAGATGTAGTTGGATGCCCGGCACCCGCCGCCTGTCTGGAACTGGATGAGCGCGGATTTGTGCGGGTCAAAGTCGCCGCAGGTCAGGGCGTAAATCTGCTGCCCGACCATGCAGATGGCGGGATAGCACATGTCGTTGTGCATGTATTTCAACCCGGTGTCGATCACGGCTTTGCCCTCGTATTTGGCAATGACGAGCTGATAGCCGTACATCCGGAAGACCTCTGAAATCAGCTCCATATGCGTCGGGAAAATGTCGGGGCAGATGATCGTGTAGGTCTCCTTCATTTCTTTTGTAAAATCCATGTTTTGCGTTACCTCGTTGGGGAGTATTGCGTAGGGCGTAAGGGGAAGACCTTGGGCTTTGCCCAAACCCACTTAGGGGGCTTCTTTCGGAGAAGCCCCCTAAGAACCCCAAGAACTTAAATAAGGTGACTATTATTTGAGTTAGGATAAATAAATACAGAAAAGCACCCCATCGGGGTGCTTTTCTGCGTTTTGTTATGAATCAGTCGTCCTCGTGCTTGAGGTAGCAATCGTGGCAATAGTAATTTTTGCCGATGCGGTATTTCCGGAGCTGGCGGGAAGACTTTGCCCGCAGCTCTTTGCCGCAATCCGCGCAGGTTGCGGTAACCGTATCCTCATCGTCGTAGCCGCCCGCATAGTAGGCGCCCTTCTTCTGGGCATAGCAATTCTCGCAGAGGTACCCCTTCCCCGGCACGTAGCCGTGTGCCAGACGAAACGACCGGACATCGACCGGCGCGCCGCACTGACGGCAGACAAATCTGGATCTCTTGCCCGTGCTATACGCCGGGACTGCGCCGCTGTGCGTGTCATTCTGTGCCTTGGTGCCCGAGCCGACCGGATTTACGTTGCCCGTGGTGTAGGTTCTCTTTCTGGTTGCGGTATCCGCCACCAGCATCAACCCCGAAGCAAAGCAAACAATCGCCTTGCCGACAAAGGTCCCTGCCTTTTTTGCCGAGTCAAAAACCACATTCTCTTTCATATGGTAAAACTCCTTTCCAAGCTATGCACCGTGCGCGTTGCCCGGCGCATCGGCATTCGTACCATTCATAAGACATTATACCGCAAATTTCGTGTTTTGTCAAGCCTTTTTCATCAAGTATTCAGAATATTCTGTTTATTTTTTTAATAATTAGGCTTTTTTCAGCAAAGCAGGGGCAATTGATTCCGCTTATGCAAGCTCCAGCAGGCTCTGCATGACGAAATAGTAGCTGCCCTCGAATTCGACGATATACCAATCGTCGCTGACAAACTCGGTACCAACTTTGCCCTTTGCCACAACCGTGAGTGTGGTTCCGGCTGCAAAGCTCTTCACCGTGCTGCCGTCCGGCGTGTTCAGACCGGGTGCGGTCTTTCCGGACTTGACCTTCATCGAGGCGTTGTTGACCTTGGTAAAGCCGTAGCTCTGAATCAGCTGATCCAGCGACAGCGCAATCGTGCCGGGCGTTCCATCCGAGTTCGGGGTCAGGTAGCCGAACGACACGAAGTAGTAGCCCCACTTGTCGTTTTGCGCCACGCACCAGGTCATCTCTGCGTCCTTGCCGTCCGGGTCAATGCCCTTGATCTTACCGTAAGCAACGATCTTGACCTCGGTTTTCTTCTCCAGAATGTCCAGACCGTAGAGCTGATTGCCCTTGGAATCCTTTTCGCAGGTCGGTGCGCTTCTTGCCCAGACATTGCCGCTGGTATAGACCGTCTTGACCTCGTTATTGTCAAAGCGCTTCAGCTCCGGATACTGCTCCATCAGCTGCTCCAGCGTTGCCTTTTCGCCCGGAACCGTCTTCTGCACGCAGGTCTTGTCGATGTAGCATTGCTGGCTTGCGGTACCCTCGGCAGGGCGCTATTTTACCATGTACCAGCTGTGGCTGTCAACGGTTCCCTCGGCAACCACGGTCACCGCATCACCCTTTTTCAGCACCTTGACCTCTTTGCCGCCGTTTTCTCCGCGATAAGGCGCAGCGCGCAGGACCGCCTGGTCAACGCTGACATACATGGTCGTTTCGGTAATTCCCGTGAATTTTTCCAGCCAGCCGGGTTTCTCCCCACCCTTGGTGTCAGACAGGTACTTGGGGTTCACAAAGCCGTATGCGGTCTGCCCGTTCAGGGTAAACTGGACTTTGCACCAGCCCTTGGAGGTGCTTTCCGCAACCACAAGCAGCTCATCGTTTTTCTCTTTGGATGCCAGAATGGTGGAGAAATCCTCTGCCGACGGATACTTCCGGATATTCAGGTAATCCGAGGAGACATACATGGTCTTTGAAACCGAGGTAAAGGTGGTTGCATCGATGTCATCATCGGTCGTTCTGCCGCGTGCAATGTAATACTCCACCCCCTGATACCGGACCTTATACCAGGTCGCGCTCTCCGCAATGCAATCCAGCTTGGTTGCCGGCTCCAGCGTAACGGTATTTCCGGTGGTATCGACCGGGTTCAGGGTAGACTTCTTGCTGACGTAAACGGTCTTGCTGACGGTTGTGTAATTATCCTGATCAGCCGGGTTCGTCGGGTCGACGGGCAGCGTGTTCTTGCCGCCGTTTTCATCGGTATAGACCGCATCGGTATTGGTATCCTGCGGGTCACGGTTCACCACGCAGGATGCGAGATTTGCCGACAGGACCGCCGCAAGAATTGCAAGCGTAATTGTCTTCTTGAATTTCATGGTTTTACTTCCTTTCCGCTTTTCTGGAATCTATATAAACTTCCGTTAATATGACTGAAAAGTATACGTATATATTATATTGTATCACAAGAAAAAGCGGTTGTCAATGACTAAAATAAGAATTTTTCATTTTTTTTGGCGGCTCCCGGAATCCTGCGCGCAAAGCAGGCGAATTGCCTCCACGGCAGCCCGGATGGCAGCCCCTGTTTCGTGCGATTCCTCAGCGTTTGTGTCGATTCCTGCGTTCGCGCGCTCCTGGTTCCAGATTACGTGAAAGACCGCTCCCGTGCGCAGTCCCCTTGCCGCACCGACCGTGAACAGCGCCGCAGCCTCCATCTCGCTTGCCAGCACGCCGAGCCGCCGCCAGGCGGTCCATTTTTCCTCCAGCACAGCCGCAGTCGGCATCCTTGCGGGCGAATGCTGCCCGTAAAAGGAATCCTTGCTCTGCACCACGCCGGCATGCGTGCGCCGCC
>USMO01000051.1 GCA_900555785.1 uncultured Eubacteriales bacterium
CTGCCAAGCGGATAGGAATGCAGATAGGTATAAACCGTGCCGACGGGGAAGGCGGCTGCGGAAGTCGGCAAAACGGTTTCAATAAAATAGGTAACGGCTTCGGCAATTGCGGCATCGGATTTTGCGGCAATGACCACTTCGCCCTCGTAGATGGCAACGGTGTAGTCGCGGTCGCGCCCCAGGGCGGCAATGGCTGCCTGCGAGGAGGCGCGGTGCTGGTCAAACCGGCGGAAGCGTCGGTGCCGGCGGAATTTCCTGCGCGCCGGAGGGGATGCTGCCGTCGGCGGTGTAATCCGCTTTGGGGCGGGTGGAGTTCCCAAACAGCTTGGCAAGCTGCATGGCAGCGGCGGTTTCGCCGTCGGTTGCGCGGGTTGGATAAACGATGGTGTAATCCTTCACCAGGTCGCGGACGCTGCCAACCGGGGCGGGCGGGGGCTGCGTTCCGGTGGTGTCGGCAGGCTCGGACCCGTTGGTGCAGGCGGTGAGCAGGAGCATCAGAACCCCGAGCAGCAGCAAGGCGGCTCTGAATAGCGGGTGTTTCTTCTTTGTCATCGTTTGGATTTCCTTTCTTTGGATGGATTTACCGATATTATATCATGCCGGAGGGGGAAAATCAAGTGTAAAAAATTTTTTCATGATAGCAACTTTAACACTTGTTTGCCGCGACTAATTATGATATGATAATTAGGAAGCAAGAGCCGTTTTGCACAAAAACGCGCTCAAAAAATAATGCTATCAGGAGGAAATGCTATGAAACGACCATCCACCATCCGTGCCGTTCGTGTTTTTGCGCTGTTGTTGCTGCTTGCGGTCATCTGCGGCGCATTTGCGGGATGCAGCAAGGAAAACAGCACCCCGGCGGTGACCACGGAAGCTGCGACCGGGGACAACGAGGTGACCTATCCGGACTTTGGCGGGAAGGATTTCCGCATCATGTTCCGGACCAGCTATGCCTACGAATTTCGGGCAAACGAGGGGAACACCGGCGACCGGATCAACGATGCGGTTTACGCGCGGAACGAGCTGATTCAGACCCGTTACAACGTCAACTTCCGCAACATGATCTATAACCATTCCTGGAAGTATGCAACGCTCAACACCGAATTTGTGGATACGCTGGCAAACTGGATGAACGTTGGCGAGGATGCGGTTGACCTGATTGCAGGCTATCACCGGTATGTCCTTCCCACGGTGACAAACGACTGGTACCTGACCTGGCAGGACATTCCGGGCATCGACCTGAAAGCGGACACCTGGCAGAACGGTATCAACGAGACGCTGACCATCGGCGGCAACACCTATGCCATCACGGGCGACATTGCGCTGACCTTCTGGAAGATGATGTCCTCGATGGTGTTCAATAAGCAGCTGGCGATTGCGCTGGATGCGGGAAACCTTTACGACGTTGTAACGGCGGGGGATTGGACACTGGAAAAGATGATGGAGCTGGCAGGCAGAATCGGAACCAGCGACGGCGGCGCGGTCCGCTATGGTTTTGCAAGCGATTCGGACGTTGCGATTGATGCATTCGTCACCAGCTTTGGCGTGCGGACGGTCAACATTTCGGAGGACGGAAACGTGACCATCAATGTGGTAAACGACCGGTCGCTGAAGGTGACCGACAAGCTGATTGAGCTGTACTCTGCTGAGTATTCCTACAAGGACCACAAGACCGAAAACGACCCGAGCAAGGAGTATTTCACCGCAGGAAACGTGCTGTTCAACGCCATGCGGTTTGAGATGATCGAGCGCATCCGGAAGCTGGAGTTTGACTACGGCGTGCTTCCGTATCCGAAGCTGGATTCGGACCAGAAGGACTATTACTCCTCGGTTACCGACGGTGTTTCGCTGATGTTTGTGCCGAAGACCGTTCCGGATAAGGAGCTGGTTGGAACCATCACGCAGGCGCTGGCAGAGGAAAGCCGCACCAGCGTGCGCCCGGAGTACATCGAACTGGTGCTCAAGGGCAACGCCGCGAGAGACGCGCAGACGCTGGCAATGATCGACCTGATTCGCGATACGGTCATGGTAGACCCGGGCTACATCCTGAACGGGCGCACCGGTCTTGCAATCCGCAACGCGGTTCGCTCGAACATCGGTCTTGGCGATAAGCCGACCGGGCTGGAATCCTATTGGGAGGGTCACAGCGAGGCTGCAAAGGCTTCTTTGGATAAATTCATCACGGCATATAAAAAGAAGTAAAAAAGCGTTTTCCCCCTGAACTGACAATAATTTTGAAAGGAAAACGATCCATGAAAAAAGGATTATCGTTACTTTGCCTCTTTGCAATGCTCCTGTCGCTGGTGACGGCTATGACCGTTGGAACGGCGGCGGTAGCACCGAGCACCTTGCCGGACACCATTGCGAAATACCGGACCGCTGTGTATACCGAAACCAAACCGACCATTGACGGTAAAAAGGATGCAGCTTATGACAAAGCGACACCGTTCTATGTAGATACCCCGAACAAAGCCACCGTGTGGATGCTCTGGAATGAGAAAGGTCTTTACTTTTATGCAGAAATGCGGTCGCTGAATGAGGACGGAACCGGTAATGTAACTAACATCGGCTTTTGGATTTCTGGAGTTCAGTATGCGTATGAATACGATGCAAAGGAGAATTCTTCTTGGTGGAAGAACACGGACAATTCGCAATACAAAGGCAACTATCGGTTCCAGATCGGATGGACGGATACAGAGGCAGTAAAGGCAGTTTACGGATTGAGTAACTCTTACGCCCCGGAAGGACTTGAAAAGAAGGTGATAAAGCATGTGAAGGAGGATGGCACAGAACAGGGCTTTGATTTGGAAGTTTTTGTTCCTATGAAAGCGAATGATTGGGAAATTTCCAAAGGCGCAGGACAAAGCTACATTGGACTCGGTATGGTCACTCAGAGAAATATGCTGAACTGCAGCGGATTTGAAGGGACCAAGGATATGGCAAGTCTAAAAACGCCGTTACTGCCTTCCGACCTGGAGCCGGTGCGGTTGATTTCAGACCCGAAGACCACCTGCCAACACGAAAAAACAACCTATACGATAACAGCTCCGACTTTGAACGCATCCGGAACCGAAAAGGGGACCTGCCCGAGTTGCGGAACGGTTGTGACTCGGAAACTCCCCCTCACCAAAATTCAGATGCTCGGCGCACAGACGACAACCGTCGAAAATAACCAATACAGCGTGCGATTTGTTTCGCAAATTGCAACGCTCGAAAACTATTCGGAAGTCGGATATGAGATCACCCTCTACTACGGCAAAACGCAAGACGACATGGGGGGGGGGGGGTACACCCTGACCTGGAAGACCCAAACGGTTTTTACCTCCATCCAAGCCGGCACTGATACCGAGACGCCGAGAGAGAAGGAAGGCGGCAAATATTTGGTCGCGGTT
The DNA here is from genome assembly GCA_900555785.1 of uncultured Eubacteriales bacterium. Taxonomy (GTDB): domain Bacteria; phylum Bacillota; class Clostridia; order Oscillospirales; family CAG-272; genus UMGS1865. The sequence continues at coordinate 3,393 of USMO01000051.1, forward strand.
CCGGTAACGGACATTCCTGTTAATGACGATACGACATACGTAAAGTTTGTGGTTAAACCGTTTGTGACGTTGATGTCCGGCGAGACTGTGTATGCAACCGGAAACGGCACCGCAGTTGTGGTGAACGCCGGAACGGTTGAATCGGTGCAGCTGCTGGGCACCGGCACCGTTGACCCGCAGAGCGGAAAAACGCTCAATCTGGTTTGGTCCGATGAGTTCAACAGCAGTACGCTTGACAATTCCAAATGGAACCTCACCAAGGAAACGTGGAACAATGTAAATTACACAACCAACAAGAAAAATTTCCGGCTGGAAAACGGCGAAGCGGTCATGAACCTTTATCGGGAGAAAGACGGAACATATTCTTCCAACCTAACGCTGACCACCAAGGATCGCATGAGCTTCAAGTACGGCTATTTGGAAATCTACGCAAAGGTTCCCTTCTCGCAGGGTTCCTTCCCGGCGTTTTGGTTTCGGTCTGCCGTACAGCACCGTTCCACGGACTATGTTATGGCAGAAGTGGATGTGTTTGAGGTTTACCAAAAAGGCTGTGCGGAGTCCACTCTGCATAAGTGGTTTCTCAGGGATTCCGGCAAAGGCAACGCCTACCGCCATTTCTCCTTGGAGTCACCGATGTCCAAAAAATTCCCCAAAGACAAATGGGAGACGCTTTCGGACGAATACCATCTTTGGGGCTTCGGTTGGACGAAAGACACGATGTACATGACGGTTGACGGCGAAGTGTTCGCAACTTACGACATCACCAACCAAAGAGGCTTCCGGGAGAGGGACGACGTGAGTGGAGGGGAGGGCTTCGGCGAGGAAGAGCACACCGGTATGAGCTGCTTCCAGGATCCGCTGTATATCCTTTTCTCGAACAATCCCGGCATCAATTTCCGTGTCAGTAACTGGGCACCGAACGAGAACACCGTATTTCCCAAAACCTTCAGCGTGAAGTGGGTCCGGCTCTATCAGGATAGCACCGGCGAACTCTATAACGATCTCGCTTAACATCCGGGAATCCGGTAACCGCAACCGAAACGTTTGGCTACATGCCGCTTGTATGAAAGGAGAAAGGAACCATGAAACCGTATCAGAACCCGATTTGCCTGTTTGTTGCACTTTCTGCGGAGGATTTGATTCGCACTTCCGGCGCTACCGGCTTGAAGAATGCCGGCGTTGGGAACGCGAACAACCTGCAGCAGGGATATTCATTTAACGATTTTATAAATCCGGAAAGCTGACGCTCTGCCGGGTTCCATCTTAGAAAGGATTTAACCGATATGAAAAAGAAACTGCTTTCGCTTCTGGTCATCTGCGCACTTCTTTCGACACTCGCCGTACTGGTCCCAACCAGCGCATCGGCGCAGAAATCCCCGGACGGCAACGCCCTCCGTTTCGCCGCAAAGGCTACCACCGAGCCGGTGATTGACGGAGAGATTGACGACATCTGGAACACCACCGTTGCCATGCCCTTTGAAACCGCCAGCTACGGCTACATCAAGGCGCTCTGGACGCAGAAGTCGCTCTATCTGATGGCTGAACTTCACGGCTGCACCGAGATTACCTTCCTGACCGCTACACGGTTCTATAACAGCACCGAAGCCGGCACCTGGAACTGGGGCGGCAACCGTGCCCTGACCTGCACCGCCACCACCGACAGTTCGGCTGAAGACTTTACGCCGACTGCGCCGGATTTCATCAAGAAAACCTGGAACGGCTGGGCGTTTTCCGGCGCTGATAAGACCGCCAAAAAAACAGTCCTCACTGTAAAATCCAAAGCGACCGAAACCGGATTTATCGTGGAGTTGAAAATTACGCTTCCGGCAGGGAATGAGGTCGAGGATCAGAAGGCAGGCGGCTTCTTCGGCTTGGGCGCATATGTCAACGGCGATTATAAAATCGGCAACTGCGTCGGCATTGCCGAGACCGCCCGAGATGACAAACTGGGTCTGACCAAGAGCCCGTATGCGCTCTATGCCGTGGAAACCGTGGATGCCTGCAAGCATCAGATCTGGACCGATGCAAACTGCCAGGCTCCCAAGACCTGCCGTGGCTGCGGCAAGACCGAAGGGGAGAAAAATCCCGCCAACCACGCGGAGGCACCGACCTGGGAAATCACCGATGACAAGCATAAGGGGACCTATCCCTGCTGCAATACCGTGGTAGAGGGCGCGCACGAGTGGGTCAACCTGGAGGTTGCGGTTCAGCCGACCTGCACAACGCCGGGTAAATCCTCCCGCAAGTGCAAGGTCTGCGAAAAGACCGTTGATACGGCGGAAATCCCCATGCTGGGACACGATTTCGCAGCGGATTATACGGTCGACCAGGTGCCGGACTGCACGAACAAGGGCTCCGAGTCGCGCCATTGCTCGCGTTGCGATGCAACCACCGATGCCCGCGAGATTGCGGCGCTGGGTCACGATTTTGCCGCGGAATATACCAAGGATTCCGCAGCGGACTGCACGCATGACGGCATGGAATCCCGCCACTGCACACGCTGCAGCGAGGTGACCGATTCGAGAAAATATGAGGATGCGCTGGGGCATGACCTGACCGACTGGACCATGGTGAAGCCTGCAACCTGCGCGGAACCCGGCTCCCGGCACAAGACCTGCAAGCGCTGCTGGGCAGAGGTGGAGCTGGAGACGGTCACCGTCCCGCACACCGCCGGCGAATGGGTGGTAGACCAGGAGGCAGCGGTCGGCGTTGCCGGAAAGCGCCACCATGTCTGCACGGTCTGCGGCGCAGTCTTTGACATCGAGGAAATCCCTGCACTGGAAAAGAAGGGCTGCACGGGTAGTCTTGCATCCTTCTCCGCTGTCGGGATGCTGCTCCTGCCTGCCGGCATCATGCTTGGCAGAAAGCGGAAGCGGAAACAGTAAATAAATCCCCCCGGATCGCCGCCGGCACACCTGTGCCGGCGGCGTTGGGGGATACGGACGATAGGCTGCTGTCAGGTACAGGAGGAACAGACCATGGCAAGACGGATTTTTGAAGAAAAGCAGTATACCGTGCGGGGGCATATCCTGCCCCGGGACGCGTTCTTTCCGATGGGACGGCAGGATTGGCGCCCGACCGCAGAGAATGTCGCGCGGCTGATTGCGCAGGCAGAGCAGGTTTTGACCGAGGAGGTCCCGCCCCTGTCCGCAACCGATTATGCGTCCTACCGGCGCACCGGTGACCGCACGGTATTTGACGGGAAGTATCAAAAGCGGCGCAAAATGTGTCTGGCGCTCGCGCTTGCCGAGGCGCTGGAGGGAAAGGGGCGCTTTACGGAGAAGCTGGCAGATGTCGTTTGGGCAATGCTGGAGGAGACAACCTGGGTGGTCCCTGCGCATCTCTCCAACCCCGCCATCAATCGCGGCGAGCCGGACCGCCCGGTTCTGCCCTACGCCTGGAAGGGGAACGCGGATTATGTCGACCTGTATGCGGGGGTCAGCGGCGCGGTGCTTGCCATGACGATGTATTTTGCGGGTGGCGCACTGGACCGCTTTTCCCCGGAGCTTCGTCAGCGGACCGCGTATGAGCTGGACCGGCGAATCCTGACCCCGTTTCTGGACAGAAGCACCTGGCTGGCGTCCGGCTGGCAGGGCTGGGACGGGATTCACCCCGAAACGCAGGTCCCCGCCAACAACTGGGCGCCGTGGATTACCGGAAACGTCCTGACCGTTGCCGCGTTCTGCGAACCGGACCCTGCACGGCGGGAGGAAATTGTTTCTGCCGCGCTGCCGATCCTCGATAATTTTACCATGTGCTACGGCGCGGACGGCGCCTGCGAGGAGGGACCGGCGTACTGGGCAATGGCGCCCGGAAAGCTGTTCGGCGCCTGCGAGTTGCTGTACGATCTCTCCGGCGGGTACATCGACCTGTTCGGCGACCCGCTGATTCGGCGAATGGGGGAGAGCGAGACGCTGGTTTCGGTCACCCGCCGCCGGTTCCTGACTTATTCGGATGCGTTTGCGGGCATGAAAGCCAATGTGGGCTTGCTCGCCCGCTACGGGGAGCGCTGCCGGGTCCCCCTGATGGTCTCCTTTGCAGCCGACCGGCTGGCGCACGGTGAGGACGATGCGCTGCGGGATCTCTGGACCTGCTGGGAGTCTCCCTACGATTGGCTTTGCGGTCTTGCGCTGGAAATCCCGCAGGATGCCCCGGCATATCAGCCGCCGAAACGCGTCCTGCTGGAGGATTTTGAGCTGTTCATCGCGCGGGAGTTCGCCGATGAGGAACGCGGGCTGTATCTCGCTGTCAAGGGCGGGCACAACGACACCAGCCACAACCACAACGATGTCGGCGCCGTGTCGGTCTTTGCGGACGGTCAGCCGATTCTCCTGGATGCCGGCGCGGGGACCTACACCGCCAAAACCTTCGGCCCGGAGCGCTACACCATTTGGAACATGCGCTCTGACTATCACAATCTGCCAACCGTTTGCGGCGCGGACCAACAGCAGGGGCGGGAATACCGCGCAACCGATTTCCGCGCAGGCGAGGATTTCTGCACGATGGAACTGCGCGATGCTTACGGCACCGGGGCGGGGATTCGGTCTTTCCGCAGGACTGCTGCCCTGCAGGGCGGGAAGGTGACGCTGACCGATGACATTTTCCTCGCAACCGCCGGAGAGGTGGTGTTCCATCTTTTGACTGATACCAAGCCAACGGAATGCACGGACGGGGCCTTTGTCCTGCACGGGCGGCGGCTGACCTATCCGACAGGATTGGAGATGACCGTGGAGGAAGTTGAGCACACCTCGCCGGAGACCGCGCGCATTCCCATCGCATGGGGCGTTCCCACTCTTTGGCGGGTCAACCTGACATCGCGGGCGGCGAAGGAGCATCATGTGACGGTTGAAATTCAATAAAAAAGGGACCTCCTGAGCAAAACTCAGGAGGTTTTTCCGATCTTTCGGTATTCCCATGGGGTCATGCCGGTAATCTCTCGGAAGTAGCGGGAGAAATTGCTTGCGTCGGTAAACCCGCAGGCAACCGCAACCTGCGCCACCGTTTTGCTCCCCTCGGACAGCAGCATGCAGGCAAGCGAGATGCGGCAGAGCAGGAGATAGCGCTTGATGGTGTAGCCTGTGACGCGGTGAAATGCGTGCGAGAGATAGTAGGAACTGATATAGTTCGCCGCCGCAAGCGAATTCAGGTCCAGCTTGCGTTCGGGATGGTTCTCCAGTTCGGCACGGATGGAGGCAACGATCTTTTCCGCGCTGCCGCCGACCGTTGAAAAGAGACCGGGGTTCAGTCTGTAAAGCCGCCACAGGAGCGCGGAGAGCCAGACCTGCTCGCCCTCTCCGTCCTCCGGGGCAACCTCCCGCTCGCAGAGCAGATTGCGAAAGAGCATCCGGAAATCGTCGAGCGCTTCGCCTTCCTCCAGCGGCAGGACATGGCAGAAGTGGGGCGCGTGAATGGAGAAGACCGTTTGCAGAAAGGCAGGGCGCAGCGCGCTTTTCGCAATGGATGGGGTCACCAGCATGACATACCGCTCATAGACCTCGGAGCGCACCGTCAGGACGTGCGGCTCGTAATTGCTGATGAAGATCATGGAAGGCGCGGTGGCATCATAGGATTTTCCCGCAATCTCAACGTGGACCGCTCCTCGGGTGACATAGATCAGCTCCCATGCAGCATGACGCATGATGTCAACATGACCGATGTGCAGTCCGGTCTCAAAATACAGATTTTCAATACATGGGCGCATTTCTACCTCTGCTAATGGAAAATTTACTTGCGGTGTGCATCCAGGCTGCGGCGAAGCAGGTTCTCAAACCACAGCTCTCCGTCCGGGAGCGGACGCACCGGGCAAAGCGACGAAAGGGTGCCTGCCGTTCGGGTGTAGGTGCGGCGAATGGGCTGCTCTTTCGGGACCCCGGTCCCGACGATGTATGCCGACCCATGCGAGCCGACCTCCTCAGCCGAGAAGAGCATTGCGGAAAGCACCGCCTCTTGCGTGAGAAGCAGGTCGGTCAGGAGTGCCGCAGGCAGTTCGTCCTCTTTGCCGCCGATGACAAAACGTTCCTCTGTATTATAGCACAATTCGGAGACTTCTGCAAGCATTTTTTTCATTTCCGGCAGATTTCGCGCAAAATCGGCAACGCGGCTCATCTCATGGCGAAAATGTCCGTACAGCGCGCGGAT
>USMO01000052.1 GCA_900555785.1 uncultured Eubacteriales bacterium
CTGCTGGCGCCCCTGCGGGGTTCGACTGCGCGGCGGGTTAGGGCTGTTGCGTTCGCCCTTTCGTCCGTCCGCGCCGCTCCGCTCAGGATGACACGAAGGCTGGTTTTTGCGTGGTTCCTTCATTTTTTATCCGTCATGGTTAGTGGTTATTAGCGTGGCGTATCACCACTTAACAACTACTATAACTACTATGCTAAATAGCGAAGCACCGTCAAATTACTACTATCCAAGACGGATGAAAAGAGTAATTCTATGCCCCGAATAAGTCCACCGTGTCATCCTGAGCGGAGCGGCGCGGGAGGGCGAAAAGACGAACAGTACAAGCCCTAACCCTCCGCGTAGTCGAACCCCGGAGGGGCGCCAGCAGGCGGGATCTCCGAACGGTAGAGGTAGTGGCAGTCATTCACTAACTCTGGCAAGCAAAAAATGAAGGCTGTACATTACTTACCCCCAACTCAGAAAGGAGGAACCGCATGGAGGACGTGTGGGAGAAGATCAAATCCTATATCCGGTATGCCGTGCGGTGCGTGGATCCGGTGCTGTTTTTCGGCGTGACGGCGCTCGGCATCCTGAGTATCGTAACCATTTTCGGCGCGGTGGACAATTTCGGCATGTCGAAGCTGAAAATGCAGGTGGCGATGTTCCTGGTGGGGAGCATTGCAACCGTGGTCATCGCGACGCTGGATTTCCGTGTGATTGTGGACAAGCTGTGGTTACCGTTCTTCATCGGTTCGGTTGGACTGCTCGGCATTACGCTGATTTGGGGCAAGAGCGGCGTCAGCATGGAGACCGGCAACAAAAGCTGGCTGCAGATTCCGCTGGTCGGGCTGATGATTCAGCCGTCCGAGTTCGTCAAGTTTGCGTTCATCTGCACGTTTTCCAAGCATCTGTTTACGGTGCGTGACCGCATCAACCACCCCAAAAGCGTGCTGGGGCTTGCCCTGCATGCGGGCATCATTGTGGCGCTGATTCTCAAATCCGGCGACCTCGGGGTGGCGCTGGTCTACTTTGCAATCATTGCAATGATGCTGTTTTGCGCGGGGCTGCACCTGGGCTATTTCGGCGGCGGGACGGTGGCGCTGGTGCTGCTGTCGCCCTATCTGTGGGAGAAGCTGGCGTTTTACCAGCAGCGGCGCATCATTGTGGGATTCAATCCCGAGCTGGACCCGCAGGGGAAGGGCTACCAGCCGCTGCTGAGCCGGCGGGCAATCTCGCACGGCGGGTTCTTCGGGCGGGGGCTGTTTTCCGGCGGCTACTACGAGGTCTTGGACGCCTCGCACACCGACTTCATGTTTGCGACCATTTGCGAAAAGTTCGGTTTTGTAGGCGGTTTCTTCGTAATTGTGACCTTTTGCGTGATTGTGGTCCGCGTGTTCAGGATTGCCCGGATTGCGAACAATTCGGATTACGGCGGCTTGATTTGCGCGGGCGTTGGCGCGATGTTTGTTGCGCAGATTCTCGAAAACCTCGGCATGACGCTGGCGATGCTGCCTGTAGTCGGCATTACGCTGCCGTTCCTCTCCTGCGGCGGCTCCTCGATGCTTGCAACCTTCCTGATGATGGGGTTGGTCCACAGCGTTTACGCGCATTCCAATGCGGTTCGGTCCAGCGTGGCGCTGAATGCGCTGGGCGACTGAATCTTTTCCTTCCTTGCATAAAATTGCCTCCGGCATCATAGAGTGTACCAGAAATACACGAAATGATTCCGGAGGTTGTTTGTTATGTTCATCTATTCCATGCGTGCGGGTACCCTGAAACTCATCGGCGTAATCTGCGTTGCCCTGACGGTTCTGATTACGCTGATTGCCTTCGTTCCTACATACACGGTCGGCAGCGATGCCGTGAATGCCGGCAGCTCGGCTGAGATTCGCTACGACAAAGTTGGAAACGCCGATGATGTCAGTAAGTTTTTGGCGCAGTTCGGCTGGCAGACCGACGAAAAGCCGGAGGAGATGGGGACCGTGACAATCCCTGACACGTTTGACAAGGTTTTTGCCGCCTACAACGAGCTTCAGAAGGAGCAGGGGCTGAATCTCTCCAAGTACCGCGGCAAGGAGGTCACGCGCTACACCTTCCGTGTGACCAACTATGAGGGCTACGACGGCAAGGTCCTCGCAAACGTTCTCGTTTACCGCAACCGCGTCATCGGTGGCGACATCTGCTCCGCTGACGCCTCCGGCTTCATCCACGGCTTCGCTGCACGGGAGTGAGGGGAGAAGACCTTGGGGCGCCGCCCCAAACCCCGCTTAAGAAACTTTTTGAGAAAAGTTTCTTAAGAATCTTCAAAAACTTTCCCGCAGGGGGATACCGCAAACGCGGCACGAAAATTTTTCGAAGCTGCAGGTGGTATCCCCCTGCGGGAAAGTTCTTGAGGTTTTTAGGAACTTCTTTCAAGAAGTTCCTAAACAGGGCTTGGGGCAGCGCCCCAAGGTCTTCCCTCACTCCAGGTACAGCGCATCCGCGTTGAGGAAGGCGTGAGCGCTGAGGCGGGAGTCGGTGGGGACGAGGCGGTGCGCGCCGCATTTTTTGCAGGTCACGAGAATGCCGTCGGGCGTGACCTCAGCGTCATAGTGGCGGTCGGGGTCCCCCTTGGGGCAGCGGCAGTAGATCTTGCCTTCGGCATCCATGTCGTTAATGACGAACATCACAATATCGCGAATCTGCGGGTCTGGGAGAGACTCTTCGTCATCCCGAAAGCGGTCGAAATTCTCAACGCCGCTTTTCTCCATCAGATCCATCAGTTCCAGCTCTGTCCGCGCCAGCTCTGCCTTGACATGGTTGACCTCGCCGGTCAGCGCGATATTGAAGCCGGTGTAAGGGCAGGGGAGACAGAACAGATCCTTGTCGAAAAAGAGCGTCGGCGTGACGGTAAAGTGATGCGGTGTCGGGCAGAACATGCAGGGCACCGTCAGGTCAAATTTTCCGTCCCGACGGCTGGTGACCGTCATTTCGCTTTTGCCGCAGTCGCATTTCAGCTTGATCATATCGGCGTTCAGCGAAAAAAGCCCGACCGCAGACAGGACGCCTGCGCCGCAATGCGGGCAGCGGTAGGCGACGGTTGTTTGTTTAGCGTTCAGTATCATGTCTTGACAGCTCCTGTCTGATCATCCTGATCGTTGTATTCGGTATCAGTATATTCCCGTCTTTGCAAAATGGCACGGAAAGCAATCCGTGCCATTTTTTTATAATGGGAGCTTACTTGTCAGCTGCGGTGGTCGTTTCGGTTGTGGGAAGGGCATCCATAATCGTGCTGTTCAGCTTGTAGCCTTCTCTGCACTCCTTGAGCCAATCCTCAATCGTCTTGTTGATGCTGCCGCTCATCGCAGAAGCTTTCCAGTTCTGCGTGCGCTCTATCACAACAGCCACATAGGTCACTTCCACCTCGGTCGTAGAAGACCCCGAGGAAGAGGAGGACGAAGAAGAGGTCTCCTTGCCGGTGATTTTTCCAATCTCGCCCGCTTCGCGTTTCTCGTCGAACAGCCACTTGGAAAGATCGGACATCTTGGAGAGATCGCTTTCTTCAAAGCCGTAGTCAACAGTAGCGCCAAGCTCCTGCAGCGCGCGCCACAGTTCCACACCCGATTTTCCCATCAGCTTTTCTACAGCCTCGGCAGCCTGCGTGTCGCGGTCGGAACCCGTGAAGCTGAGGTAACCGCCCCAGATTGCAGTGGCATCATCCAGCTTCATCGATTTAATGACAGCGTAAACGGTGTAGGTGGTCTTCTTGTTATCGCCGTCCCCCTCGGTCTTTTCCTCCACATAGGTGTCGGCTTCTTTTGCGGGATCCTTCTTCTTGCCGGCATCATCACTGTTGATACCGAACAGCCACTTCGTAATCAGGTTTTTTTCCTTGTTGTCGCCTTCCAGATCCTCTTCGGTGTACTTGACGTATTTCTCATTCTTGGTGGTCAGAGCGGAGTTGACCTCGCTCTTCATGTCAACCAGAATCGAAACGGCAGCCGCAATGCGTTCCTTCTTTTCGTCGCTGTCGCCGTCTTCTGCCTTGGTGTCCTTCGTGTAGACTTCCCGAATCTCGTCGGTCTCGTCAATCAGCTCCAGGTTAATCAGGACAGAGTTGATAATATTCTGCTTGAAGTTTTCTTCATCCTTGAAGGAGTCGGCGGCATCAACCAGTTCGCACTTCCGGAACGCGAAGGTGAAGATGTCGTTCTTGTCGCTGTCGGTGCCCTTTTCGATATAGACCGCCACATAGATGCCGTCATCTGTGACCGCAATGGTCTCCACATCGCCGGACTTGCGGGAGGAGTCGGTGACCCAGGTCTTGACCTTGGTCGGTACATCCGTGATGGCATCTTTCTTGAGCTTCTCCTGGAAGGTCAGCTCAAACTCCGAACCGGTCAGAATGTCCTTGGTCAGCGTGCCGGCCTTGTCGTTTTTGATTGCATCGGACAGCTTCTTGTACAGCGCCTCGGCAACGGAGTTGGTGCCGGTTGCGTACTTGTTGTACAGAGCCTTGTAAGCCTTGTTTGCAACTGCCTCGGCAATCAGTTTCTTGACCGCCTTTGCATCGGTTGCGGCTTCAATGGCTTCTTTCAGGTTCTTGTCCTCGGTGACATACTCGATGTAGTCGGTGGAGAAGAAGCTGGATTTGTTGTCATCACGGTAAGCCTTCAGCTGCTCTTCGTCCATGATGCCATTCTTGATCAGGGATTCCTCCACTTTTTTGTTCTTGTCGGTCAGAACCTTGTTGTAAAGTGCAGCAATCACAGCCGCATTCTGTACATCCTGCTTGGTGACATCCGCGCCGATGTACTTCTTCAGGAAATCGCTGCCATTGGAGCAGATGTCCTGATTGTAGTATTTCTGGTTGTAGGCAACTTCTTTGGTGCCGCCATTGCCGTTGTCAACCTTGATGGTGGTGCCGGCGCTGAGCTTGGACATTGCGGCGTTGTTGGCAATGTTGACCCAGGTGTCAAGAGAGGTCAGCGCGTTCTCCTTGGCGGCCTTGATTTCTTCGTCGGTCAGGGTGATACCCAGGCTCTCGGCAAGGTCGCAGACCGCAACATAGCCGGTCAGAGAATCCGCGTTGTTCTCCAGAACGGTGCGCAGCGACGTGGGGGTCATGAACTGAGAGCGATAGCTGCTGAGCAGGTTCGCGTAAACGCTCATCGCGTTGGTAGAGCTGAGATAGCCCCAAGAGGAGTACAGGCTGATCATATAATTGATCTGGGATTCCCACAAAAGATACGCAGAAGAGGCTTTGGTCAGATTGTACTGACCGTTCTTGCTTTCCACAAGCGGTGTCCGCGAACGGAATACGCCGTTGCTCCAGAGTGCGCCGACCACAACGCCGGCAACGATGAGGACCGCGAGCGCGCAGGCAATGGCAATCTTGGCGGATTTCGCCAGCGCCTTGCGGGGCTTTTTGACCTTCGGAGCGGTCTTCTTCGGCTCTTTGACCGCATCCGTGCGGTCAAGTCTGTTTCTGTTTCCTTTTCCCATGATGGATTTCTCCTTCTGTTTTTTTATATTACCGCTATTATACCTTCTTCATGTGAAGGGAGCGTGTAAAACAACTGAAAATGGGTCAAACATTCATAATGACCGGCAGAATCATCGGCTTCCGCTTGGTCTTGCTGTAGAGGAACCGGGTCAGGTCGTCCTTGACGCGCTTCTTCAGCAGCATCCGGTCGGAATTTTCCCAATCGTCCAGCGCATCGGTCACGGCATCCAGCGCAATCTGCTTGGCTTCTTCCATCAGTTCCTCCGATTCCCGGACGTAAACAAAGCCACGCGACACGATGTCGGGACCCGAAATCAGCTGGCGGTTGTAGAAGTCGACCGTTGCAACCACAACAATCAAGCCGTCCTGCGCGAGGTGCCGCCGGTCGCGGAGCACGATGTTGCCGACGTCGCCGACACCGTAACCGTCCACCAGCACGCGCCCGGAGGGGACTGTGCCGGCCCAGTGCGGACCGTTTGCGTCAATCTCCAGCACTTTGCCGATTTCCGAGAGGAAGATGTTGCGGTCGTTCATGCCCATATAGCGGGCGAGATCGCGGTTTGCCACCAGGTGGCGCGCTTCGCCGTGAATCGGCATGAAATACTTCGGCTTGGTCAGCGCCTGCATGAGCTTCAGCTCCTCCTGGCAGGCATGCCCGGAAACGTGTACCTCGACAACCGCATCGTGAAGCACTTCCACTTCCTTTGCGGACAGCTCGTTGATAATGCGCCCAACGTCCTTTTCGTTGCCGGGGATTGCGCTGGCAGAAAGCACCACCAGATCGTTGGAATCGAGCGAAACCTGTGCGTGATCGGAGAATGCCATGCGGTAAAGCGCCGACATGGATTCGCCCTGGCTGCCCGTTGTAATCAGCGTCAACTCGCTCGGCTTGTAGCGTTTAATCTCGTTGATGTCGATCAGAACACCTGCGGGGACCTTCATATATCCCAGTTCAATTGCCGCGCTGACGATGTTCAGCATGCTGCGCCCGGTGATGGCGACCTTCCGTTTATGCCGCGCGCTGGTGTCGATGATCTGCTGAACACGGTGTACATTGGACGAGAATGTTGCAATGATGATGCGCTTCTTCAAATGGGTGGAGAAGATATATTCCAGCGACGCGCCGACCTTCTTTTCGGACGGCGTGTGTCCGGGACGCTCTGCGTTGGTCGATTCGCACAGGAGCATCAGGACGCCCTCGCGCCCCAGCTCACCCAGACGGACGATGTCCATCATGTCGCCGTCAATCGGCGTGGTGTCCAGCTTGAAGTCGCCGGTGTGGACCAGGGTTCCGAGCGGGGTGTGCAATGCGATTGCGCAGGCATCGGCAATGGAGTGGTTCACGTGAATGAATTCCGCTTCGATTGCGCCGAGTTTCACCCTGTCGCCCGCCTTGACGGTCCGCAGATCCGGTTTCCAGGGCAGGGTGTGCTCCTCCAGTTTGTTTTTAATGATCCCTAAGGTCAGCGGGGTTCCGTAGACCGGGGGATTGATTGTTCTGAGCACGTAGGGCACCGCGCCGATGTGGTCCTCGTGTCCGTGCGTCAGGAGAATACCGCGAATGCGGTCTTTGTTTGCTTCAAGATAGGTGATGTCGGGGATGACCAGATCGATTCCGGGCATATCGTCGTCCGGAAAAACGAGCCCGCAGTCGATGACAACCAGATCATTGTTGTATTCAATGACGGTCATGTTCTTGCCGATCTCACCCAATCCTCCGAGCGGGATGATGCGAATCTTCCCGGTCGGCTTTTCTTTTTTGGGTCTTCTTGCCATTGTAAATCCTTTCTTTCATAATGATGGGCATACGCGTAAATCCCTCCCGGCTGCCGGCTGACCACGCACGTCTCCGGCGGGAGGGGTTCGTACTCTATGAGGTTCGCAAAACAGGCAAACCGGCGCTCGTCCCGCCGCCTGCCTGATAAACGGTCACATATCGTCTCTTTATTATACTCCGTTTTACGGGAAAAGTCAAGAGGTTTTCGGATTTTCTGCGCGATTCGGAGAAGTTTACAGCCAAAATCGGGTGACAATGCCGACCGCAACCCCGATCAGGAAGGCTGCCAGAATCCAAATCCTGCCTTTTTTTCGCCGTTTTCCACCCGGCGCGGTGCCGCCGCTCTCCCGCAGAATGCGGTCTGCTTCCGAGAGAATGTCGGTCTTTTCCTGCCGTCCAGGCTTGACATCCCGCCGCAGAACAAAGTATGCCTCGTCAAAATAGGGGCTGTTTCCGGTCCGGACTACAATCATCTGCTTCTGCGCACCTTTGATCATATGCTCTCCTCGCTTTCATTTTTCCTGAGTATTGACATCGAACCCCTGTCTCAAGCGCCAAAAAACGGTTTATCTGTGAACAAAATCCCTCAATTAAGAAAAACATATATATTTTTTGAAAATATTCCAGATTTCGCCAAAAAGCTATTGACAAAAAAAGGAAAAAGGGCTATAATTGAAATGTCGGTAGGGAATTTACCGAAATAAAGGGAATTGTAAGGAGAAGGTACCATGAAATCTACAGGAATGGTCAGAAAGGTTGACGAGCTGGGACGGATCGTGCTTCCGGCTGAAATCAGACAGAATATGGACATCGAAACGCGCGACTCGCTGGAAATCTACACGGACGGCGACCGCATCATTCTGCAGAAATACCATCCGGGCTGCATCTTTTGCACCAATGCGGATAATCTTGTTTACTTCAATCAGAAACGCATCTGCCCCGATTGCCTGGCAAAGCTCAAAGCGCTTGATTGACCGCGCCACCCCTGTATATTCTCCGGTTATCAAAAAAGCCTGTCTGCCGACAGGCTTTTTCGGGCTTGCGGGGGGAAAAGGTGGATGGCAAACCTTTGTTCTTGTTTTTTTGTTCGTCTTGGATAAGGATTGACTGGATTGCCTCTGATCATCGGCAGTTGCCCACTATCCAAGACGAATAAAACGTATATAGACCACCATGCCCCCAACGGAACGACACACAGGTCGTTCCCTACAACTCCGGCTACACCAAATCCGCACCTACCAAAATTCAAGCGACTAAATCCTCTTATTGAAAGTTCTTGAGGGTTCTTAGGGAACTTCTTTCAAGAAGTTCCCTAAGCCGGGTTTGGGGCGGCACCCCAAGGTCTTATCCCCAAGGTCTTACCCCAGATCTCTTACCGAGACCTCGCCGGAGGCGATGGGGAGCAGGGAGCCGTCTGGCTGGCGCAGAAGGAGCGCACCGTCAGGGCGAATGTCTTCGGCAATTCCTTCCGCAACCGCGGCGCCGTCCCGCAGAATGCACACAGACGTGCCGAGCGTGCAGGAATATGCACGGTATTCCGGTAGCCAGACTTCGGCAGGGAGCGCAAGCAGCGCCCGCAACTCGCGCACACAGGCGGCAATCAGATCAACCCTCCGGCAGTCGGTGTTCCCAAGACTGCCGGCAATGTCGGCAAGCTCAGGCGGGAACGCAATCGGCCGCAGATTGATTCCGATGCCAATGATCAAACCAAACCGGTCCCCCATGACAGGTGCCTCTGCCAGAATGCCGCAGACCTTCCGCGTGCCAAGCCGCAGATCGTTGACCCACTTGATGCGGGTGTCGCAGCCGGTTGCAGCCAGAATGCCGCGCCGGACCGCAACCCCGGCAGCACAGGTGATGTGCAACACCGATTCCGGCGACGCCGCCAGCGGCTGAAAATAGGAAAAATAAACCCCGGTCCCGGCAGGGGAGAGAAACTGCCGCCCCAGCCGCCCGCGCCCGGCTGTCTGCTCGGCGGCGGCAAAAAGCGCAGGCGTATCCAGCCCCGCAACGAAT
>USMO01000053.1 GCA_900555785.1 uncultured Eubacteriales bacterium
TCGAACCCCGGAGGGGCGCCAGCAGGCGGGATCTCCGAACGGTAGAGACAATTCAGTCAATCACTATCTAACTAAGCCACCCCCAAAAAATCCTGTTTTAAAAACCTAAAAAATTCTCATATGAAACTATTCAAAAACAAATTTTTTATCGTCTGCCTATCGGTCGCGGTTGCGGTTGCGGTGCTGATGTCGGTGTTTTCGCTGATGGGGTACCGGGCGCTGGTGCGGAACGTGCTGGGGACGGTTGCAACGCCGTTCCGGGCGATCGGAAATCTGTTCTGCGGGGCGGTAGAAGGCTTTGGAAAGCATTTTCAGTCGATTGACGCGCTGGAGAAGAAGAACGC
This sequence comes from uncultured Eubacteriales bacterium, assembly GCA_900555785.1. Lineage (GTDB taxonomy): Bacteria > Bacillota > Clostridia > Oscillospirales > CAG-272 > UMGS1865. Next base: position 345 of record USMO01000053.1, read on the forward strand.
AGAACTGGAGGAAGAAAACCGGGCGCTGCGGGAACAGATTGAGCAGGCAGAGCGGCTGGAAGCGGAAAACGAGCGGCTGCGGGACTATCTCGGCATGAAGGCGGCGTATCCGACCTTCACGCTGGAGGAGGGGACGGTCATCGGGCACGAAGGCGAGAACTACCTGACGGTCCTGACGCTGAATCGCGGGAGCATTCACGGCATTCAGGTCAACATGGCGGTTATCACGAAGGACGGCATTGTAGGCTGCGTAAGCGAGGTTGGGCTGACCTGGTGCAAAGTATCCACCATTCTGGAAGACGCGCGTTCTGTGGGGGTTCTTGCGCCCAGGAGCGGTGCCTCCGGCATTCTGTCGGGCGAATACACCTATCGGGAGAACGGGACCTGCCGGCTGACCTTTCTGGACGATGATGCCCGGAGTGCCGATGTGCGCGTGGGCGACCGGATTGAGACAAGCGGGCTGGGGTCGGTCTACCCGGCTGGGCTGACGGTCGGACAGGTGACGGATATGCGGGCAGACGCGGCAACGCGGAGTTTGATTGCAACGGTGAAGCCGACGGTTGATCTGTCCTCGCTGTCCTATGTGATGATCATAACGGGGTACCAGGAAAAGGGCTGAGGCTATGGCAGGAGGTGCGGCTGTGCGGGCTGGAAATGACGGGACCGACCGGACAAAGATTCTTTTGCGCGCGGTGTGGGTCGGCGCGGTTCTGTTCCTTCTGTGTGTGATGCAGACAACGGTGTTCGGGCGCTGGAAACTGTTCGGCGCGGTGCCGGACCTGATGCTTGCGGCTGTAGTCCTGCTTGGCTACTGTCGCGGGCGCGAGGAGGGCGCGATTGCCGGCATTGCGGCTGGTGTGTTCGTTGCTTCGCTGGGGTCTGTCGGTGTCACGATTGCACCGGTTTTCTACATGGTAATCGGGTACGTGTGTGGATATTTCGCACGTGCGGTCTACCCGAAAGGCTTCGGTGCGTATCTCTTTTTCCTTGGTGTGTCCCTCCCGTTCGGTTCCATCCGGACGGTGATTCAGGCAAGCCTGACGCACGCAAACCCGCGCCCCGCGATGCTGCTGCTCTATGCGGTCCTCCCCGAGCTGTTCGGAACCTTCCTCTGCGGCGCTGCCCTCTTCTTTCCCCTCCGCGCTTTGATCGGCAGGGCGAAGAGGTAGAAGACCTTGGGGCGCTGCCCCAAGCCCCGCTTAGGGAACTTCTTGAAAGAAGTTCCCTAAGGACCCTCAAGAACTTTCACTGAGAGGGATTTTCGTGTAGCCAGATTGGTTGGAAGATAGATTCTGCATCTTTATTTTGGCTACACAAAATCTGCACCCACAAAAAATCAACCCCTAAATCCCCCTTGGAGCAAGTTCTTGGGGTTCTTAGGGGTGACTGATTGCGAAGCAATCAGTCAGTAGCGAAGCGTTGCTTCTTCCGAAAGAAGCCCCCTAAGTGGGTTTGGGCAAAGCCCAAGGTCTTAAAAAAAGGAGAATCCATGAGTCAGGAACAATTCAAAAACCAGCATCCGACGGACCTGTCGGAGACGGTGGCGCTGGCGATGATGTCGAGGACGAGGAGGCTGGCGAACGCGGTTGTCACGTATCAGGAGCTGCTGATGCGGTACACGTGCGCGATGAAAGAGATCCGGACGAAGTTTGAGGTGCTGAACACCGAGTATAACGTCCGGTTCCGGCGGAACCCCATCGTGTCAATCAACACGCGGCTGAAGCAGACCGCAAGCATCGTCGGAAAGCTGGATCGGCTGGGGGTGGAATTTTCGCCGGAGGCAGTCGAGCAGCACCTCAACGACGTCGCGGGCGTGCGGGTCATCTGCTCCTACCTTGACGACGTGTACAGCATAGCGCAGGCGCTGACCAAGCAGGACGACGTTCGCCTCCTGCGCATCAAGGATTACATCCAGGAGCCGAAGGAAAACGGCTACCGGAGCCTGCACCTGATTGTCAGCGTGCCGGTGTTTTTTGCGGAAATGCCGCGGGACGTCAAGGTCGAGGTCCAGATTCGGACCGTTGCAATGGACTATTGGGCAGAGCTGGAGCACCAGCTGCGGTATAAACAGGAGATTCCGAACGAGGACGAAATTGTGCGGGAACTGACCGACTGCGCCAAAAAGACCGCTGAAATCGACGCGCAAATGCTCGCCATCCGCAAAAAAATCGAAAGCGGCACCGAGAAACCTACCGAAGACGAACTCCTGATTGAAAAATTGCGAAAGATTGATTTTTCGATGGAGTGAGTGACGGGCTTGCCTCCGAAGGGGAGAGACAATCCAGTCAACCACTACTTAAGACGGGTAAAAAATGTTAGCCCCCGTAACAATCAACCATCCCTATCCTCACAAAACCACCCCCAAAAAATAAAACGCAGTAAAAGTTCTTGAAATTCTTAAAAACTTCTTTCAAGAAGTTTTTAAGCAGGGTTTGGGACAGCGTCCCAAGGTCTTAGACCTTAGAAAGGATACAGTATGAAAGAAAAGAACGAAGCGGAAAAGCAGCAGGAATTGGCGCTGTTTGAAAACCAGAAGGTGCTGGACGTTGGAATCGAGAAGGAGGTCAAGAAATCCTTTATCGAATATTCCATGTCAGTCATCATTTCCCGTGCACTCCCGGACGTCCGGGACGGCATGAAGCCGGGACAGCGGCGCATTCTCTACGCCATGTATGAGGACGGGCTGACGCACTCCAAGCCGTTCCGCAAGTCGGCAACGACAGTCGGTAACGTGCTGGGCCGTTACCATCCGCACGGCGACTCGGCGGTCTACGGCACCATGGTCCGCCTGGCGCAGCCCTTCTCCCTGCGGTATACGCTGGTAGAAGGACACGGAAACTTCGGCTCGGTGGACGGTGACCCGCCGGCAGCATACCGGTATACTGAGGCAAGACTGGACCGCATCGCAGACGAAATGATGCGGGATCTCGACAAAAACGTTGTCCCGATGGTCCCCAACTTCGATAACCGCCTGCAGGAGCCGTCGGTCCTGCCGTCCCGGTTCCCGAACCTGCTGGTCAACGGCTCGATGGGCATTGCGGTCGGTATGGCAACGAACATCCCGCCGCATAACCTGGGCGAGGTCATTGACGCGGTGGATTACCGCATGGACCACCCTGACTGCACGGTCGATGAACTGATGGAGTTTATCAAGGGACCCGATTTCCCGACCGCAGCCATCATCTACGGCATCAACGGGATTAAGCAGGCATACCTGACCGGTAAGGGGCACATCATGGTGCGGTCGCGCTCGCAGATTGACGAGAACAAGCGGCACATCATCTTCACCGAAATCCCTTACGGCGTCAACAAGAGCATGCTCTGCGAGTCGATTGCCGACTGCGTCAACGAGAAAAAGATTGACGGTATCACCGAACTGCGCGACGAATCGGGCAGAGACGGTATGCGCATTGTGGTCGAATACCGCCGCGATGTCAACCCGCAGATTCTGCTCAACCAGCTGTATAAATACACCCAGCTGCAGGACACCTTTGCCATCAACATGCTGGCAATCGTCAACAACGAGCCGAAGGTCCTGACCCTGCCGCAGATTCTGGACCACTACATCGCGCACCAGGAGTCGGTCATCACCCGCCGCACGCAGTTCGACCTGGACAAGGCGAAGGCAAGAGCGCACATCTTTGAGGGCTACAAGATTGCGCTGGACAACATCGACGAGATCGTGCAGATCATGAAGTCGTCGAAGTCGATTCCCGATTCCAAAAACACCCTGATGGAGCGCTTTGGGCTGTCCGACGCGCAGGCACAGGCGATTGTGGAAATGACGCTCGGCAAGCTGACCGGCTTGGAGCGCGAGAAGATTGAGGAAGAACTGCTCCGGCTCCACAACCTGATCAAGGAACTGGAGGCGATTCTCGCGGACGAGGGCAAGATCAAGCAGATTATCAAGGACGAGATGGGCGAAATCAAGGCGAAGTACGCAGACGCGCGCCGCACCGAAATCGTCCAGGCAGAGCATGAGATCGTGCTGGAGGACCTGATTGAGCGGCACAGCTGCGTCATCACGCTGACGCACGCGGGCTATATCAAGCGCCAGCCGGCAGATACCTACTCCGCGCAGCACAGAGGCGGCAGAGGCATCATCGGCATGGGCACCAAGGACGAGGACTTTATCGAGAACGTCATCGCGGTCAACAGCCATTCCTACCTGCTGATGTTCACGAACACGGGGAAAGTGCAGGCAAAGAAGGCATACTATATCCCCGAAGCGGGCAGAACCGCAAAGGGGCAGAATCTGGTCAACATCCTGGATTTGGAGGAAGGCGAGAAGATCACCGCCTGCATCAGTGTGGATGACTTTGACGATGAGCACTACCTGACGATGGTGACGCGCAGGGGCGTGATCAAGCGGACGCCGCTGAAGGAGTACGAATACCAGCGAAAGGGCGGCAAGATTGCGCTGAACCTGGACGAAGGGGATGAGCTGCTGTTTGTCCGCTGCACAACGGGCGACTGCGAGCTGGTGCTGGCAACGAAGAACGGACAGGCGGTGCGGTTCCACGAAGAGAACGCCCGCGTGATGGGCAGAACCGCAAGAGGCGTGCGCGGTATCTCCCTGCGCGATGGCGACGAAGTGGTCGGCGTTGCGGTCATCGAGGAGGGCAAGGAGCTGCTCTGCGTGACCGAAAACGGCTTTGGTAAGCGTTCGTCGTTCGACGATTTCCGCCTGATGGCGCATCGCGGCGGCTATGGCGTGACTTGCTATAACATCACCGAAAAGAGCGGCGCGCTGACCGGCATCTCTGCGGTTGACGACAACGACGACCTGATGCTGATTACCGACGGCGGCACGATTATCCGCACGCCGGTTGCGGGCATTCCGACGCGCTCCCGCTCTGCCGGCGGTGTCATCATCATGAAGATGGCAGACGGGCAGAAGATCGCAAACTTCACCAAAGTCGCACACGCTGAAGAGAGCGAAGAGAGTGAAGAGGGCGAGGAGAACGAACCGGACGCAACCGCAGAAGCCTCGGAGGCGGACGCAACCGAGCCGGTTGATGTAACCGATGCGGGCGCGGTTGGCGAGCAGACGGAAGAAGAGAACGAGTAAACGTGCAGAGGGAGTGGGACGCATGGAGTGTGTTATGCTGGAGCTGCAGATGGATGGCAAAAATCTGTCTTTTGAGCTGGAAGTAAAGGACCTGTACCGGCTGAACTGCATGCGTTTCGTGCTTCAGCGTCCCGACCGGATTCTGAGTGTTTGCATTCTGAAAGGGCTGTTGATTCTGCGAACGGAGGACCGCGATTTTCGCAACGGCGCGCACCAAGCCCCGTTTGAAAAGGACAACCGGCAGACGAACAATCTCGATGCATACGATTGGGACGGAAATCATTTGTGGAATATCGGCGAGATTGTAGGGGACATCAAAATGGAGATTCGCGGGTGTACGCTTGCAACCCGGCAGGCGCTGGTGGATTCCGGCGTTTTAGGGCGCGACGTCTCCTGCTCGGAGGACCTGCTTCAATGTTACGCGGGCGGCTTCCTGTATACGGTTGACCCGTTTTCGAAAACGGTCCTTTCCAAGAAAAGCGGGATTCGGTAAAGGGATGACACCCGGCGCGGATGTGGGCGACTGAATGCCGCAGGCGGGATCTCCGATGGTCAGAAGCAATCCAGTCATTCACTATCCAAGACGGACAAAAAGTACATGAACCACGTAAAAACCATCCCTTCCCCATCCCCCCACCAAAAGGAGAAAGAAAAACCAGATGAAACGATCAATCAGCCTGCTTTTATGTGCGGTGCTGCTTCTGTGCCTTACGGGGTGCGGGGGATGCAGCCGCGCGCCGGAAGTGGACGAAATTTATGACCGTGTGGTCGAGCTTGTGGAGGATTCCCGGCGGCTGAACGCCATTTTTTACGGCGCCGGGCTGCCGGTCTACGACAAGGAATCGGTAATCTACCGCGACGTTTATGCCGATGACCCCTCTGCATACACAAAGGAATACAGCATTGTCGACCCGCGCTGTGGGTTTGTGTCGGTCTCCGCGCTGAAAGAGGCAGCGGAAAAGGTCTGGACGCCGGACCTGCTCGAAAAGCAGGTCTACCCGGCTGCGTTTGACGGTCTCTCCGCGTCCATCGGCAGCGTTTCCAGCATCGCGGCGGCAAGGTTCCAGGAGGACGGCGGGAACCTCTACTGTCTGGACGGCGTGCGGGAAAACGCCCCCGCGCAGTTGATTTTCGACTATTCGACCATGAAGGTCGTGCGTCCCAGCAACGCCACGCGCGTCATCCTTTCGATGGACGCCTGGGAGGAGGGCAAGCCGGACGCAAGATTTTCCTATCGTCTGACCATTGCAAAGGTGGACGGTGTCTGGCTGCTGGATAAGCTGACGGTCTGAGACCGGAACATGCGGACAGTTGGGCAGCCGGACAACCGGAAAACCAACAACAAATCAGCCCCGCAAGATACAAAAAAAAGAACTGCCCTGCACATCTGTTCCGGTGTGCGGGGCGGTTCTTTTTTGTTCTGTTATGTGTTTTTAGAATAAGAACAGAACTCATTATTGATATTATCAATAAATTTGCAGAAAACAAGGAAACCAACAGAGAAAAGTGGGTAAAACCGCAAGCAGCTGCACAACCCGCGCGGCAGTCGTATGGGGCGGGGGTCAGATAGGCAGGACCCAGAATGGAGGGTTAACAGGTCAACAAAAGGGCCGTCTTGGAACGCACCACGCGCACCGGAACAGCCCTTTCATACAGGGATTATAAAGGATATGATTCTAACCGGTTAAAAAGCTAACCAACCGTTAACACCTTATGCGTTCTCTTCGGTCGTTTCTGCAGGGTCGGCTTCTTCCGCTGCCGGCTCGGTTGCCTGTTCGGCCGTCTCCGCTGCTTCTGCAGGCTCTTCGGCGGGTTCTACCGCGGGCTCTTCCATCTGTGCAGGCTCCGCAGCGCTCTCTGCAACTTCAGCTGCCGTCGGCTCTGCAGGCTCCATGTCTGCCGGTTCCTCCGGATGCGTCGGGATTGCGCCGACCATCATCTTCATGTATCCGGCTTCAACCATCTCGTCCTGCGTCATCATCGGCAGGCGATAGTCAACCGGTTCTGCCTCCAGGCGCTTCAGCTGCAGTTCCTCGCCGCAGATCTTTTCAATCAGCTCAAGCGCATGCTTGAACTTCCGCTCGCCGCGAATCTTCATCAGCACCGGCGTTGCGGCGTACTTCTTCTTCGCGGACATATCCTTGAAGGTGTACTTGGTATCTGCCAGCGACGCGGGGTCGATGGCGAGATAGAGGTAGAGCGATTTGGTCTTAACGTCCATGCGGGCGATCTTTGCTCTGCCCTTATTGAACGCTTCATAGCCCCAGCTGGTGCGGCATTTCACGCCCTTGTAAGCAAGCAGGGCGTTTTTGACTTCGTTATAAAAGCCTTTGACCGATTCCTCAGCCATCGCCATTTTCGAGAGGAAACTCTTGCGGTAACGGTAGACCAGCGTCACCTCGCCGCGTGCTTCGCGCTCCAACAGCTCGGCATACGCCTCGGGGTTGGCTTTCGCGTCGATGTAAACAATGCGCTGACCGCCGAAATTCGCAACGGCTGCGTCGCTCTGCTCGGCGTCCTCGCCGTCGCCCTCGTCGCTGTCGTCTTCCTCCTCGTCTGCGTCCTCTTCCTCGGGCTCCTCTTCAGCGTCCTCGGTGATCTCTGCAAATGCGGCGGCTGCCGGCTCTTCCTCCTGCACTTCAAGCGGCTTTTCCTCCGGCTCCTCTACCGTCTCTCCCTCGGGTTCCTCGTCGGCGGTAATCTCCGGCTCTTCCGGAACCGGTTCCTCCTCCGCTTCTTCCTCGGTTTCCTCGACCAGCTCGATCGGTTCCTCGTCCGCAGCAAGCACCGAATCGCGAATATCCGCAACGGCTTCGGTCACTTCCTCGTCAGGGGTATTCTCCAGCGGCTGCTCGGTCTGCTCCAGTTCTTCTGCCAGTTCGGATATAACCGTCGGCGCGATGTCGGGACAGGGCTCCTCGACGGGCGTTCCGACTTCTTCGTCTTCGGCGTCTACCAATTCGAGGGCGTCCTCGGTATCGGCAGAGACGTTCTTTGCCTCTTCGAATGCGGTATGGTAAGCGGTTGCTTTAATTGTGAGCGGGTCCTCGTCCCGGTCGTCGACATCGTCCGCGTCGATCCGGCGGTCCACTCTGCGCTCCACGCGGTCGGCGAGGTCACCGGAAATGTCCTCTTCCTCCGGTTCTTCAATCGCAACGGGGTGTTCGCCCTCGGGTGCGGGGAGGGTGACGGGCGTTGCTGCCGGTTCGGGTTTCTCCTCGCTCTTTTCGGTCTGCGTTTCTGCTGCGGGGGTCTGCTTTTCCCGCCAATCGGCAAGCGTCTCGGCGTAAAGCACCTCATTGATTGCGCGGTTCAGTTCCTTGCGGTCCTTTGCCGCTTCTTTTTCGGCTTCTTCCTTTGCGTAGCGTGCGACGTCCTCCTCAAACGAGGCAGGGGCGTTGGTTGCCTCGGGGAGCTTTGGCTCCAGCGGGATGACGGTTGGCTCGCTGCTCCCGTTCTTGCGCTTCTGTGCGCGGATGAGTGCGACAATGCCGACCACGCAGAGTGCGACCGCGATGAGAATTACGGTCATGCCGATGGGCGTGAAGTAGAACGGCGCGGTTGTGCTGCCCGCCGCAGAGTCGGCAAACGCCGGCACCGCGAAGAGAATTGCTGTCAGCATCAGGCATATTGCGATCCTTCCGGCGTGCGCAATCGCCTTGCTGAAATCCTTGCGATGTTTCATACTCTCTCAACCTTTCCGTGTAATAGTCATACCTTTTCTATATTATATCACACCCTCCCTCTCTTGTCAACAGATTTCTTGAAAAATTTTGATGGATGGAAATGGGAGAAGACCTTGGAGGGAGAGGGAGGACCCTTTCGGAGGGTCCTCC